>JBMTWK010000017.1:0-15318 GCA_049452395.1 Prochlorothrix sp.
GCGCTTACAGTAGTTTTGTGATCCTCAGTTTTGGGATCCTGATTGTTGAAACCGTTTCAAATTGCACTATGCCACTGATCAAAGTTCAAACATCCCTGACTAGCCCTGAGGCCCCTGCAACCGAAGCGCTCCTCAAGCGGCTCTCGTCAAGTCTTGCCCAGCACTTAGGCAAACCGGAATCCTATGTAATGACGGCCCTAGAGTCCAGTATCCCGATGACCTTTGCGGGAACAACCGAGCCAGTGTGCTATGTGGAGATCAAAAGCGTAGGCACCCTGAGTCCCCAACAAACCAAAACCATGAGCCAAGACTTTTGCCAATATATCAGCGATACCCTGGGGGTTCCTCGCAACCGCATCTATATTGAGTTTGCCGATGCCCAGGGCTACCTTTGGGGGTGGGATGGCCGCACCTTTGGCTAAAGAGCCTAACCCATCCTGACCCTAATCTCCCTCTGAACAAAGAGAGACGTTGCACGCAACGTCTCTACAAGTGAATCTAGAACCTTAAATCTAGAAACGAGGTAAATCTGGACCCTAGATTAGGGTTGAACTAGCGTTACAGCTTCACTTCAATATCCACACCCGAAGGCAGATCCAGCTTCATCAAAGCATCGATCGTTTTAGAAGACGGCTTATAAATATCAATAATGCGGCGGTGGGTGCGACGCTCAAAGTGCTCACGGGAGTCTTTGTCCGTGTGGGGCGATCGCAGCACACAATAAATCTTGCGCTTGGTGGGCAGGGGAATGGGGCCAACAGCCATAGCATTGGTGCGATTGGCCGTACTGACGATGCGCTCACAGGAGGTATCCAGAAGGCGGCGATCGAAGGCTTGAAGACGGATACGGATTTTTTGCTGCTGAAGGGTAGCCATAGTCGGGCAAAGTTAGGGTAATTCAGTTGACAAGGTTCAGACCGGAACAAGTCCATGGCAGCAGGTGGACAGGGGCAGTGCCCACCTCAACCAGAGCTTGAGACCCTGGGTAAACCATGGGGCAAAAAAGGGGACGATCGTCCCCCGCTGACAAAATTTAGGACTGACCTAAATTTATTTAAGAATCTTGGACACAACACCAGCCCCGATCGTGCGGCCACCCTCACGGATTGCAAACCGCATCCCTTGCTCAATGGCAATGGGGTTGATCAGTTCCACGGTCATCTTGATGCGGTCACCGGGCATCACCATTTCTACTTCATCCCCTTCGTCAGAGGTGAAGGCCGCGATCGTACCGGTCACATCCGTCGTCCGCACATAGAACTGGGGCTTATAGCCAGAGAAGAACGGGGTGTGGCGGCCACCTTCTTCCTTCTTCAGCACATAAACCTCAGACTCAAACATGGTGTGGGGGGTAATCGAACCTGACTTCGCCAGCACCATGCCGCGCTCCAGGTCAGTCTTCTGCATACCGCGCAGCAGAATACCCACGTTATCCCCAGCCATCCCTTCGTCCAGCAGCTTCCGGAACATTTCCACACCGGTCACCGTGGACTTGCGGGTATCTCTGATACCGACAACTTCCACTTCTTCGCCCACCTTGACCTTACCGCGCTCGATCCGGCCTGTGGCAACAGTACCCCGACCCGTGATCGAGAACACGTCTTCAATGGCCATCAAGAAGGGCTTGTCAATTTCCCGCTCAGGAGCCGGAATGTAATCATCCACAGCCTGCATCAGATCCAGGATCTTTTGCTTGAAGGCTGCATCCCCCTCGATCGCCTTCAGGGCAGAACCCGAAACAATGGGAATGTCATCACCGGGGAAGTCATACGCACTCAGCAGTTCGCGAACTTCCAGTTCCACCAGTTCCAGCAGTTCCTCATCATCCACCATGTCCTGCTTATTGAGGAAAACCACGATGTTGGGCACACCCACCTGCTTCGCCAGCAGAATGTGCTCCCGGGTTTGGGGCATGGGGCCGTCTGCCGCAGAAACCACCAGGATGGCACCATCCATCTGCGCCGCACCCGTGATCATGTTCTTCACATAGTCAGCGTGTCCAGGGCAGTCCACGTGGGCATAGTGACGGTTTGCAGTTTCATACTCCACGTGGGCGGTATTAATGGTGATCCCCCGTGCTTTTTCTTCGGGAGCCGCATCAATATCTTCATAGCTCTGGGCCTTCGCACCACCGGACTCGGCCAAAATGGTGGTAATTGCCGCAGTCAGCGTGGTTTTACCGTGGTCAACGTGGCCAATGGTACCAATGTTGACGTGGGGTTTATTGCGTTCAAATTTTTCGCGTGCCATTTACGTGTATCCCTTTGTACTGATTAGACATTTCCGGAAACGAAGGCAAACAGTAGGCGCAAACCACTGTTTCACCTGGCTCTGGCCAAGACGGAGGTGTGGGCCATGGCAGAACCGCATTGACCACTGTCTGTCCAGCAATGCCTAGTAGGCGTTCCCTTTGCTTTTAGCAATGATGGCCTCTGCAACATTTCGAGGAACCTCCCCGTAGTGGCTGAACTCCATCGAGAATATGCCGCGACCCTGGGTCATGGATCGAATATCGGTAGCATATCCAAACATTTCAGCCAGAGGTACCTTGGCGGTCACTTTGGAAATGCCGTCCTCGGTGACTTGCCCCTCGATTTGACCCCGACGGGAGATCAGATCTCCCATGATACCACCCATGAAGTCTTCAGGAACTTCGACTTCAACCTTCATCGTCGGCTCTAAAAGAACCGGAGAAGCTTTCATGACGGCATCCTTGATGGCCATAGACCCTGCAATTTTAAAAGCCATCTCAGATGAGTCTACATCGTGATAGGAACCATCCACCAACGTTACCTTCAAGTCGATAACCGGGTAGCCTGCTAATACACCCGTCTCGCAGGTTTCTTTAATGCCCTGGGAGGACGGGTTAATGTATTCCTTGGGGATGGTCCCACCAATAATTTTAGATTGGAATTCAAAGCCGCTGCCCTCTTCCCCTGGCTCGACCTCAATCACCACGTGGCCGTACTGACCCTTGCCCCCGCTTTGACGAATAAACTTGCCCTCAGCCTTGGCAGGCTGGCGGATTGTCTCGCGGTAGGCCACTTGGGGAGCGCCGATATTGGCCTCAACCTTGTACTCTCGCAACATGCGATCGATCAAGATCTCCAAGTGTAACTCTCCCATCCCGGCAATGACGGTTTGGTTGGTCTCTGGGTTCACCGAAACACGGAAGGTGGGGTCTTCTTCCGAGAGGGCTTGCAGGGCCTTGGATAATTTTTCCATATCCTGCTTGGTTTTGGGTTCTACGGCCACAGAAATGACTGGCTCTGGCACATAGAGCGATTCCAAAATCACGGGCTTATCCTCTACACAGAGGGTATCACCGGTAAAGGTATCCCGCATTCCCAAAACAGCCCCTAAATCGCCTGCGCGGAGTTCATCCACTTCAATGCGATCGTCGGCCTTGAGGATAATCAAGCGTGAGACACGCTCTTTTTTATCCTTGGTGGAATTGTAGATGTAACTGCCCTTGGTAATCACACCGGAGTAAACCCGGATAAAGGTGAGACGACCGTAGGGATCGGCCATGATTTTGAAAGCCAGGGCCGAGAGGGGTTCATCATCGGAGGAGTGGCGCTCAACGGGGGTGCCATCGGCGAGGTGGCCTTGGATGGCCGGAACCTCCGGCGGGGAAGGCAGGTAATCGACAACGGCATCAAGCAGAAGCTGCACCCCTCGGTTTTTGAAGGCGGAACCACAGAGCACAGGAACCATGGAACCGGCGATCGTCCCCTTACGCAGCCCCATAACAATGTCGGCTTCGCTGGGGTCTTCTCCCTCCAAATACTTCTCCATGAGGTCATCGTCAACCTCAGCCACCGCCTCGATCAACTTAATGCGCCATGCTTCAGCCTGCTCCTGGTATTCAGCAGGAATCTCAACATCCTCAATATCTGTGCCCAGATCGTTGGTGTAGAGATTGGCCCGCATCCGCACCAGGTCGATGATGCCCTTAAAGTCGCTTTCTGCACCAATGGGAAGCTGAATCGCCACGGCGTTCGCTTTGAGGCGATCGACCAGTTGCTCATAGACCCGGTAGAAATTGGCCCCCGTGCGGTCCATCTTATTGATAAAGGCAATGCGGGGCACCCGGTAGCGATCGGCTTGCCGCCAAACGGTCTCCGACTGGGGCTGAACCCCACCCACGGAACAAAACACCGCAATCACCCCATCCAACACCCGCATCGAGCGCTCCACCTCAATGGTGAAGTCAACGTGACCGGGCGTATCAATAATATTGATATGGTGATCCCGCCAGTCCGTACTAATCGCCGCAGCCGTGATCGTAATCCCCCGTTCCCGCTCCTGTTCCATCCAGTCGGTCACGGCGGTCCCTTCATGTACCTCTCCAATTTTGTGGACAATGCCGGAATAGAAGAGAATACGCTCGGTTGTGGTGGTTTTACCCGCATCAATGTGGGCCGCAATCCCAATATTGCGCACCTTATCTAGGGGGGTTGTACGTGCCACGGGGATCTCCTGGGGGTCTGATAACTAGAAGGGGTAGACCAACCTTAACAACGGGGCGATGGCGTTGCGGGGGCTGGCCTCGGCGCTAGTCCAAGCTAGTCCAACCAGGGCTAGCTTCAAACCTTAGTAGCGGTAGTGGGCAAATGCCTTGTTAGCTTCGGCCATCCGGTGGGTTTCTTCCCGACGGCGAACGGCATTACCGGTTTCGTTGGCGGCATCCATTAGCTCGTTGGCCAGTTTAATGGCCATGGATTTACCAGAACGCTCGCGAGAGAAACGCACCAGCCAACGCAGGGCTAGGGCAGTGCCACGATCGGAACGCACTTCCATGGGAACTTGGTAGGTAGCCCCCCCAACCCGACGTGCCCGCACTTCCACCAACGGCGTAGCATTGCGCACCGCTTTTTCAAACAGCTCCACCGGATCGGAACCCGTGCGCTCTTCGATCGTCTTAAAAGCAGTATAAATAATCCCTGAAGCAATGGACCGCTTACCACTGCGCATCAGGCGGGCCGTCATCATACTCACCAGGCGGCTGTTATAGACCGGATCCGGGGTAACACTTCTTTTTTGGGCGCGATTACGACGAGACATAGGATTGAATTACGTTGAATAAACTTCCAAAGTTGGTCGGTTGGGGTCTAAATCAGTCCAAGAGGCTCTTAATCTGTCAAAAATCTGGGATTGGACTGGTGGAGGGCAAGAAAAACCCGCCCCTACCTGGACCTCGACAGGAATCCCAGCAATTTTCACAGCAAGCCTAAATCAAGTCTTGGAACTGAAGCAGGGCAAATTTTCGTGAAGCGGGGACAGTTGGGTCAGCTCACGCTAAGCTGCAACGCTGTGGAGCTGCTACGCCGTGCAAATCTAGATCTCGCATAGCTCGCGAATCAAAATCTTGCAAAGTTAAGTCTTGCGAACTAAGTCCTAACAATCAAAGTTGACGAGTTAAATTTCGCCCCTTGAAGTCTGAGACGGGCAGCGTTTGAAGCATGACTCTTCAACTCAGGTAGCCCTGAAAATCACGTGAAACTGGGCCGGTATTGCAAAACCTGAACCCGTGGTGACAGCGCGTGATGGTATCGGGGAAACCGACAGCTTCCTGGCGCTTACGCCTTCTTGGGCCGCTTAGCTCCGTACTTGGAGCGTCCTTGCTTACGATCCTTCACCCCAGCGGTGTCAAGGGTGCCCCGGATGATGTGGTAACGCACACCGGGTAGGTCCTTAACCCGTCCCCCGCGAATCATGACCACGGAGTGCTCCTGCAAGTTATGACCAATGCCCGGAATGTAGGCCGTAACCTCAAAGCCAGAGGTCAACCGTACACGAGCCACCTTCCGCAGGGCTGAGTTAGGCTTTTTGGGTGTTGTGGTATAGACCCTGGTGCAAACACCTCGGCGCTGAGGGCAGCTTTTGAGGGCGGGGGATTTGGTCTTCTTGCGGGCTACGCGGCGTTCATCGCGAATGAGTTGCTGAATGGTAGGCATTTTGTTTGGGGAAAGGGCGCGTTTCGTTCCGAAAAAACTTACAAACGCTTACGATAGCCTACGGACAGGCATTTTGTCAAATTCGCTACGGCCTTTAAAATCCACCCTGCTCTGGGTTTTGGCGGCGCTGGCGCTGGAATCCGCCCTAGTGGGCGACCCCCTCAATGACCTCTTGGTTTGGGTGTATCCCACCTTCGCCTTTTGAACACGATTGCTCCTCGTCTACTGTTCCCCGTCTACTGCTCCCCGTCTACTAGCTCCCCGTCTACTGCTCCCCGTCTACCCCGGTGGGAGAAAGAGTTGGGGGGGTATTCGGGTTATTCTGCGTCCTTACTGAAGCGATCGAGGCGGCGCAACTTAAGGCTCAGGCGCACAAAGGCGGTCCCCAAGGCTCCCGTGAGCAGAAACAGAGGCACGGCCAAGGCAAAATTCCCGGCGGTGAAGAGGAGGGTGCTGGCAATTAGGCTGGATCCCGATAGCACGGCATAGTTGGTGCTCATTTGGGTCAGGCTCAGGCGGCGCAGCAGACGATCGGTCTCCGACGATCGCACCCGGACCCGAATATCTCCCTGCTCCAGTTTGCCCAGGGTGTCTTCCAGGCGACGGGGCAACCCCAGGGCGGTATTGCTCACCTGGGCTGCTTGACGGCTCAGTTCACCCAGAAAATCATTGGAATACGAAGAATTTGCGTCAGCCATAATATCCAGTGCAAAGGGTTGGGCAACTTCAAGAAAATTAAAGTCGGGATCCAGACCTTTGCCCACCCCTTCCAGGGAGGTGAAGGCCCGCATCACAAAGGTAAAGGTGGCCGGGAAACGGAAAGGCCGATCGTAGGCAATGTCGTACAGATCGTCGGTGATGGCTTCAATGGATTGCTTTTCGAGGGGGCGACCATCGAAGTTTTCCAGCAGGTATTGAATCGATCGACGCACGGGGCTGAGATCACCCGTCGGCACCAGCGCCCCCAGTTCTACCAAGGCATCAATAATGCGGTTAGCATCCTGCTGAGCCACCCCAAAGAAAACCTCCAGCACCTTCGTCCGCACATCAGACCGGAGCTGACCCATCATGCCGAAGTCATAGAAAATTAGGGCACCGCTGGGGTCAACGGCGAGGTTGCCGGGGTGGGGATCGGCGTGGAACAGGCCATCATCGAGGATTTGGTGGAGGTAGGCTTGGGCATTGAGGCGGGCGAGGACGGTGCGATCGAGGCCCGCCGCTTCCAGGGCATCATAGTCACTGATCTTAATGCCGGGGACATATTCCAAGGTCAAAACCCGACGGGAGGCATAGCGCCAGTAAACGCGGGGCACCTTAGCCCACTGCCGCCCTCGAAAATTACGGCGAAAGGTGTCCGCATTGCGGCCTTCATTGAGGTAGTCAATTTCTTCCCAGAGGATGCGGCGACACTCTTCATAAATGCCAATCCAATCCCGCCCCTTGCCCCATTTGGGATGGCGCTGGAAAAAGTGGGTGATGCCTTTGAGGATGTCGAGGTCGATCGCAAACAGGCGCTGAAGGCCGGGGCGCTGCACCTTAACAACAACAGCTTCGCCGCTGTGGAGGGTGGCCCGATGCACTTGCCCCAAACTGGCAGCAGCCAGGGGAATGGGGTCAAAATCTGCAAACAGCAGATCGATCGGCTTGCCCAGATCCTTCAGCAGAATCTCCTCAACTTGGGCATAGCTAAAGGCCGGAACCCGATCCTGGAGTTGGGAGAGTTCCACCACATATTCACTGGGGAAAATATCGGCGCGGGTTGAGAAAAACTGGCCCAATTTAATAAAGGTTGGCCCCAAGCGCAGCATCGTTTCCCGAATCCACACGGCTTGGAGGCGCTGGCGCTCTAGCTTCTTCTCCGGGGTAAAGCCGCCCACATAGGTCCACGGTTTGCCGTTGTACCAGAGTTTTGCCAAAAATCGCAGCACAAAGCTCCAAATCCGCACAAAGCGTGTGGTTTTGGAATACCGGCCTCGGCTCCAGCTTTCGGCATGGTCCGTAACCGCAATCCCCGGTTTGGGGGGAAGGGTCACCGCTGGGGGCAGTTGGAAGGAGGTGCCCAAGGGGGAATCCGCCCCTGGGGCGGAAGACTGGGAGGGGAAAGATCTAGCGGTAATGGGTTCTTCTGCCAGGGCTGCCACGCCGATTCCTCATTGACTAAACAGTATTGACTCAACCGTGACGAGTCACCAATCGCTTAGAACTCGGCACTTAGGGCCAGTTGAGACCAGTCCACACCAGGCACTTGGGGCAAGTCACCCAAAGTCCTGGGATGATGCCTGGACTGGTAGGGGGGGACTACTGATCCCGATATTCTTGCAACTTAGTCCGTAACTGGGCGATTTCTGCCCTTAGATTGTCTAAAAGCTCCTGTAGGTCAGCTTCGCTCACCTTAGGGTCACCGCTGGTGGTACTAACAGGCGCGCTGGCGACGGTTCCCTCTTCAGCTTGGGCACGGGCCATCACCTGCTCGGTAAACTCGCGAATGCGCTCCCGGTTTTCTGCATCGAACTTGCCTAGCTCACTGAGGGCATCGGTGAGGTTGCGCTCAACTTGCTCACTAATGCCTTGGGCCAGGGCGCGACCGACAAAAAAAGCGTGGAGGACGGGATTAGTCATGGTGAATTTTGCCGTGCTAACTCTGTTGTTAAGAATTATAACGTGGCTGTTGGTTCTCGGCTAAGAATTCCCAAGACGGCGATCGCCACTGAATGTGAAGGGCAGGTTCGGCTGTGGCTAGGGCCGCAACCCAGGTTGGGGACGTAGGGGGAGAGGGGGGCCGGGAGTCGATCGCGGCGGGTATCGCAATTTCCTGGAGCGACCACAGCCCCCGATCGGGCGGGAGGGCTTGAATCTGGAGGGTGGGCTGAAGGGTCAGAACAACCCGATCGAGGCCGTTGGCAATCCCCGTGCCCATGGCCTTGAGGAGGGCTTCTTTGCCAACCCAATAGCGCAGAAAGCCGCAACTTTGCTGGTCTGGGGGCAAGGCTGCCAGGGTGGCAACCTCTGAGGGGGCAAAAAAGCGACGGGCCAGGTCTAGGGGCTGCGCCATCGATCGCAGGCGTTCTAGATCAACCCCTAAAGGCCGCCAACCCACCCCATAGAGGGCCTCCCCTTGACAGTGGCTGACATTAAATTCCAAAAATTCCAAAAATTCCACATCGGACAGCACCAGAGCAGGCTTGCCCTGGGGACCATAGCAAAACTCTAGTTGGGCCGGAGGCTTGCCCACATAGCGGCTGAGGATGCCCCGCAGTTGGGCACGACAAGCGGCAAAGCGATGCTGCAATTGGGGGGTGCGGAAGCGATCGGTGCGCTCCCGTTCCTCGATCGACAGAACCGTTTTGAGGCGATCGAGGGGCGGGGCTTGATCCAAGTCAACCCACCACAGATCGACACCATCAGGCAGGGGACACCATCGGGCAAAAGACACCATCGGGCAGGGGTAAAGCTAGCTAGCGTCCCGCACTCAGCAGCGCATCCCACGTCGCTGGGCCAACGACACCATCCGCCTCTAGACCCTGCTCCAGTTGGAACGCTTGGACCGCTGCCTCAGTTTGGTCCCCAAAAACCCCATCACTGCCCCCCGTATCAAACCCTAAGTCCTGAAGCTGAATCTGAAGCTGCTCCACCGCAGACCCCCGCGCCCCTTTCTTCAAAATTGGTAAGCTCCCGTCGCTGTCCGGTTCTGCGCTACTGGAGCCGGTTGTCTCAGCAGGCATGGGGCCGGGGTCTGGAGGAGTCGAGGGCGGCGCAGGAGTAGGTTCCAGGGGTGGGGTGGGGCTGGCTTGGGCAGGACCGGGGGGAATCGGGAAGGCACTGGCGGAGGGGCCAGGAGTGGCGACGGGGGCCGGGGTTACCGCAGGGGTAGAGGTTGCGGGGGAGCTAACGGGGTTGCGGATGGCGACGGGGTTGGGATCTGGGGGAAACAGAAGATCCCAGGTGGCGGCTGTGACTTGGCCTGTGGCTTCTACGCCCGCCAATTGTTGAAAAATAGCAACTGCCGATCGGGTGCTGGGGCCATACACCCCATCCACTGGCCCTTCATAGAAGCCCAGCAACTGTAACACCGCCTGCAATTCCCCCACCTCCGATCGCACATCCCCCACATCCAGATTGGGCCGGAGCACGACACCTGAAGTCGCTTGGGCCAGCAAGACGGGGGCCGGGGGCTGGGGCTGGGCTGCAACCGACAGAATCGCCATTCCTCCCCAAATTACGCCCATTACACTCGTGAGGGCCAGCAGCTTACCCTTCTCCCTCCGAGCGCCAAAACGTCCAACGACAAAATAACGGCAATTCATGGAACTGGTTTTAACCTTCCTAGAGTTTGCAAGTTGCGGTGGATCGTGCCCCAGTTGCGGCGGATCGTGCCCAGTATAGTCCAATGCTCCCCAGGCTCCTTGAATTTTTCCAGAATTGGCCCAGGGGTCCGAACCGACTGCTAGGATTTGTTAAGAACCTTTAAACAGCAGTCGCACCTCACCTTCCTATGGCTTTAGAGAATCTTCGGGATCTCTACCAACAGGTAATCCTGGAACATTACAAGAAACCGAAACACCGAGGACGGGCAACCCCAGCCCATCGCCAGCAGCGCGGTCACAATCCTTCCTGTGGTGACACGATCGAGCTAACCCTGACCCTCAATGACAGCCGTGATCGCATTGAAAGCGTCAAATTTGAAGGGGAAGGCTGTGCAATTTCCATGGCTTCCGCTGACCTGATGGCGGGAGCAATTCAAGGCAAGACGATCGACGAAGCCCTGACCATGGTGGAAACCTTTCACAGCATGATGAAGGGTCAGGGGGAATTTCCCAAAGCCCAGCGCAAGCTGAATGTCATGCAGGGCGTGGCCCAGTTTCCCGTGCGGATTAAGTGCGCCAACCTCACCTGGCACGCGCTCCGGGCTGCCCTAGAGGGAGAAGATTTGCCCGTAGATGGGTCAACGCTGCTCTCCGATGTTTTTGTGAGTACAGAATCCGAGGGAACTGGGGCAGCGCCCTAAGAGCCAGAACCCCGCACAGCCTAAATCAATAGCCGGAATCATAGCCAGGAAGAGCATTTTTCTATGTCGATCGTTGTTGAATTTTTAGATCTGGCAAAGTGGCTCGCGCTTGCCACACTTCTCACCGCAATTTTAACCGTCGTGGCCTTTCGCCGGGACTGGGGCATTCGGTTCCGCTTGGTGGGGGTCACCAGCTTTCTGGTTGTTCTCGTTGTGGGCAGTTTTGCCCTCAGCCTAGGACTCTATCAGTACACCGAAGTTGAAGGCTCAGCACCCTACACCGTCACCTACGACACCGGGGGAACCCAGGCTGTCATCCGGGTCGATAATTCAATTGATCCTGAAACCCTAGAAGCCACCCTGAAACAAGCTGCATTTGGTCTGTACTCTTCCGGTCGCTATGCCAAACCGGGCGAATCCCAGCTCACCATTCGGGCGCGAACCGTTATTCACCCTAGTGCGGGCCTGTCCCAGCCCCTGTTTTTAGGGCAAATCCGCCGATCTCTCTTTCAGCGATCGGATGAGAATATGGAAGTTAGCCTGAATATGAAACAGTTTGAGATTCTCCAAGACTATCTGGAAACCTCTGACCCAAACCTGAAGTCTTGAAACCTAGAAGCCTAGTGCGCCAATTCGGGTTCTCAGATTTAAGTCCTCCCATTGGAGTTCTCAAATTCATGGGAGCATCTCACGTTCGCAACAACTCCAAGCAAAACCGATCGCTCCCCTCGTCCCACTTAAAACAGGCGATGTCTTGGGCATCCGTTAAAGGAGCCTAGGGGTAAAGGCCAACAGCAGACAGACCCCCATTCGTTCCCTCAATTAAGTCCAGAACTGGATTGAGTCCAGAACTGGGTCAAGAACTGTCCTGAGTCCTGAAGCCACCGTAAGCCACCGTTCATCAACAAGGGTAGCCACTCAATTGATTGATGTGATTGATGCAAAGCATCCCAACCGCGCATCAAGACCATGGGTGCTTTACCAGCACTTTGGGGTCAACAGCCCCCAGTTAGACCGACGCTTGGCTCGTGATTGGGAACAGTGATCCCGCGTTAGCGTTCTAGCTAGATATGGCACCAAAGGCACCACAAGCTTCCTCAACTTTCGAGCTATCCTCTGCTGGTGTGCCTAGACACTCTGGACTAATCACAACCCTCCTCCAAGGGTGGGATAAGATGCTCAGCAGAGTACCGCTAACCCAGCCTTACACAATAGATATCCTGCTGGAGGTTTTTTAACCTATGTGGCAAAAAATTTTGCACTCCTCCTCTGTTGTGCGGCAAGTAATGCAACGTTCCCCCTGGCTGCTGAAGCTTGGCTGCATGGCCCCATTACTGCTTGTCGGCGCAACCGTTCTGCCCCCCTTGGCCGCTGATGCGGGCACCCCAAACACCCTCGTCAGCCTCAAGTTTCCCGACAGCGCCGGGGATGCTCCTCGACGCACCGCAGGGGCAGGCGTTCGTGGCGCACCCGCCTGCATCACCAATCACCCCGATCAAACCCTGGTGGCTTTAATGCCCAACGATCGGGTCAGTCTGACAGTTTCCGGTCAGCCCAGTTTCTTTGTTTTTATCCCGCCCAATACGGCACCTGAGGGTGTGTTTGAGTTATACCTAGACGAAGAGCACTCCGGCAGCTACGTAGAACACATCACCCTATCGGGAGATCCGGGGCTAGTCCAGGTCGATATTCCGCCTGAGATTGCACTACAACCGGATCAAGACTATTTTTGGCGCTTTTCCCTGATTTGCGATAGTCGTTCCCTGGAAAACAACGCCGTTGTCCAAGGCAATGTGAAGCGGGTGGAGCTGACAGAGGCTCAAGAAGCTGAGCTAGCGCGAATCACGCCGGGAACCTTGGCAGAGGCTGAGTTTTATGCTGAACAGGGGATTTGGCATGAGGCAACGGCGATTCTGTACGACATTCAAAAGGATGCGCCCCAACAGTGGTCTGAGTGGCTGGGGTCTGTGAATTTAGAGTTTTTGATGGATAATCCAGAGGATCTCTTCAATTCGCCCACGTTGTTTTAGTCCAGTGCCTTGGGACCGTGTGCTAGAACGGTCTCGTTTTTGAGGGTGATGTCACCAAAGCTAGTCAAGGGGAGCTTTCCGCGAAGGAGGGTTCCCCTTCTGCATTGGCAGGGGAGGCGAGGACGATCGATCCGGCCCCCGTCGCAGTCCAGCGAAGCGCACCGGGTTGATCGGCTCCGTAGAGGGGGATCCCTTGCTGTTGGATCAGCACACGGGTTGCGTCGGGTACTGTTCCCGTGACGATCGCCCCCTGCCACGGCACCTGGGTGATGAGGTCACGGCTTAAGCCGATGGGGGAAGCGAGGCCACGATCGCCGCTGTCAGGGTTGCGATGGTTCGGGTTAGAACTGCTGGAGTTAGGGCGACTAGAACCGCTGCTATGCCACCAGAGCCAAGGTTTTTTGGGGACATTCAAGGCGGTTAAGGCGGGAAGCAGGGCGGTTTGGCGATCGATCGGGCAATCCAACAAAACAACCCAGGTTTGATCGGCCCACGTCCAAATCCAGGCATGGCCGGGGTTACTCGCAACCGTTGCGATCGCAAGATCGGGCGGGGCAGAACCAGGGAGGCTCTCCAGAGCCAACGGCGCAAGGGCAAGGGGCCGATCGGTGAGGGCTTGATAGCGACCCTGCTGATGATTGAGGGCTTCTTGCAGCGCCCCATGGAGCCATTGGGCCTCCCCAGAGGGGACTGAGGGAGAGGGTGGGGATGCAGGTCGGGATACAGATTGGGATCCAGGCTGGGATGCAGGTCGGGATCCAGCTTGAGGGACCGGCTGGGATGCAGGTCGGGATCCAGCTTGAGGGACCGGCTGGGATGTAGATTGGGATCCAGGCTGGGATGCAGCTTGAGATCCAGGCTGGGATGTAGATTGGGATCCAGATTGGGATCCAGACTGAGGCACGGGCTGCGCAACGGCATCAACAAACTGGGTAATGGGGATTTCTGCCAGGAGCTGAGTCCAGGCGGCATAGGCATCGGGCGATCGATCGGTGCTAACAGCCCAGTCCAAACGGTTGACCCCTTGCTGTCGCAGAAATGGTAAAAGGTTATACCCTACTTGATCGCCGCTGCCGCTATTGATGACCCCCACCTGACCTTGATGTTGAATCACCGCCACGGGCAGCCGATCGCCCCGCAAAATCGTCAGTTGATCCCAGGTGTAGCGCTGGTACCAACCCGGCACTAAGGCTAGCCCTAGCATCAGCACCGCGATCGCACTGGCCCAGCGGATCTTGGGCTTCTTCAGCCACCAAAACACCATCAAGCCATAGAGCAAAATCACCTGGGCGATCGCAAGGTTACCGACAGCGATCGTTGCCCCCGGCAGTTGATTAAACCCCTGCACCACAGCCCAAAAGCCCTGGGCCGGATAGTGCAGCAACCTGACCAGCAACGTCCCCCCTTGGGGCCAGAGGGCGGCGATCGCCGCGCTACTAATCCCCCCCAAGCTGAGCAGGTAGACAAAGGGCAGGGTGACCAGGTTGACCAGAATGGTATAGGGGGAGAAGAGGCCAAAGTGAAAAAGCTGAAGGGGCAGGGTCCAGAGGGTCGCCGCCAAGGGAACCGCAACAGCATTGGCCAGGGTGGGGGGCAGACGATCGCAGGCATTGGCCAGGGGTTGGGCACTGACCAGCAGGCCAAAGGTGGCCAAAAAGCTAAGCTGAAAGCCTAAATCCTCAATCCAGAGGGGCTGGACTAGCAGCAGCGCGATCGCCGTACACAGCAGTAACCCCAAAGGCTTGACCTTTTGCTCCCAGACCAACCCCCCCAGCGCCACTCCCCCCATAATCACCGCCCGCAAAATCGAGGGCTGTGCCCCCGTTAAACCCAGAAATAGCAGCAAAACCCCAAGACCTAGGCCAAACTGCAACCGAGGCGACCCCTTCCGGACTAAAGCGAGGATCGCCCCCACCACCAAGGAAACATGGAAGCCGGAAGCCGCGATCGTGTGGGCCAAGCCAATCCGTGCAAAGGCATCTTGGACATCAAAGGGCAAATCGACGGCCTTGCGGCCTAGGGCCATGGCACTAATCAGCGGTGCGGTGGGACTCACGGACCCCCAGCTTTGGGCCTGAACCATCCGCTGACGCAGGGACCAGACGAAACTTTGCCAAGGGGGGGCTGGACTGACTTGGGTCACCCGCCATGCACTCAAACCCGCAAAGGCACCCCGCCGCAGCAAATAGGCCCGAAAGTCAAAGCCACCGGGGTTATTGGGCGATCGCGGTAAGTATAAGTTGCCCGTTACCGTGAGGGTTTGGCCCGGTTGCAGTCCTGTGCCTTGGAGCAGGGGGACGGTGACGTAGAGGGAGCCAGTGAC
>JBMTWK010000018.1:0-15297 GCA_049452395.1 Prochlorothrix sp.
AATTGCCCTAGATGACTTTGGGCGCGGCTACTCTTCACTCCACTACCTCCGTGCCCTACCCCTCGACACCTTGAAGATCGACCATCATTTAGTGCAACACCTCGAAAGCCATTCCCAAAATCAAGCCATTCTCAAGGCGATCGTGCGCATGGCCCAAAGCTTAGAATTAAAGGTGGTCGCCAAAGGGGTGGAAACCGAGAAACAACTGGATTTTCTCCTCAGCCAGGGATATGATTCCTACCAGGGCTTCTTAAGCTGTGGTCCCCTCAATGCTGAGGCAATGTTAGAGTTTTTGCAGCGACGGGCCGATCGTCGGTCTGTGGCTTAATGGATCTGTAGCTTAATAGACTGGTGCCGGGTGCATCCCACTTTAGAAGAGCTTGGTAGGGGTCGTGCCCCCGTGCCGACCCTCTTTGGCCCAAAGCCAGGGCAACCACGGGGGGATTGCCCCTACCAGGTCGATTAAATCGCTAAAGTGGGATACTCCCCTGGTGCCCACCCGCAATCCCCCCTATTTGTCCTTCACCTCAACCGCCTAAAGACCTTGTCCGAGCCAAAACCCAAACCTCAGAAAAAATCCCAACTCCCCCAACAACCCAAGCCCAAACCCCAGCCTAAAAAGAAATCGCAACAAGCCCAAGGCGAGAAACAAACCAAAAAAGCCAAAGCAGGCCAAACCCAAACCCAAACCCAACAACCAGCAGCCAAAAAGCAGAAAATCAGGATTGGGATTCTGGGGGGTGGCCCACTGGAGCAAAGCCTAGCCCAGTATTGGCTCGCCAAGGGGAACAAGGTTAAAATGGCGGTCAGCAGTTCCTGGCTTGAGCCGAAACTCAAAGAAAAACTGCCCAAAGTCACCACCGCCATTCTCAAGGGCCATGATTTGAAGATCCTGCGGGCACGCCTGCTCGATCGAGACCTGCTGGTGATGGTTCTCACCGATCAAGGCAACAAGTTTACCCCTGAAACCTATCACGACACCTATGTGCTAAGGGCGCGGGCGATCGCCTCCGCAGTCAACACCTTGACCAATCTGAAACAGGTGATTTGCCTCAGCACGATCGATCTCTATGGGGATGTTCGAGGCCACTGGGTCACGGAGGCAACGCCAGTTAAAGGAGAGGGCTGGCGCTACAAGCTGAGCGTAGAAACAGAGCGAACGCTCCTGAAGCTCAATACCCCCCAACGACAGGTTTGTATTTTGCGGCTCGGCCTCATCTATGAGTCGCACCAGCAGTTGTACCAAAAGATGCGCAGTGAGTACGGGAGGACGTTACCGGGGGATGGTCGTCGGGTGATGAATTGGATCCACCACAATGATCTGTTAGCGGCGATCAACTTCATTCAAGAGCAGCGACTCTCTGGAATTTATAATTTGACGAATGGTGACCCGATCGAAGAGCGCATCCTGCTGGAGTCCATTACCAACAAGTACTGCTTAAAGCAGCTTAACTGGAATCCCCAAAAACCTGTCCAGGGGCTGTCCATGCGCGTCTCCAATCAAAAACTCATCACAGCCGGGTATGTGTTTCAGCATCCGCGACTGCTACCCTGGAAAACGGACCCACCACCCACCACAACCCCCAATCCTTCCCCAAATCCCGCAGATCCCGCCACCCCCTAAAGCTTCCCCAACTCCCCAGCCATATCCCCCAGTCCCCTCGTCCCCCCTTCCCTATGGCCCTCGTTCCCTGTAAAGTTTGCGGCTCCCTGAACAGCGATCAAGAGGAAATCTGCCTCAGTTGCGGCTACCCCACCCAGGGCCACAAGCGGCCTGCCATTTTTGTGTGGGCGGCTATTTTCTTGGCCGTATTGTTTGCCTTGCCGCCCCTGATGGGGGTTGCCAACTGGCTCTTATATCGCCTCAATCCCCCAGAACCAACCCCAGAAGAACCGCAGCCCCTTGCCCAATCTTCCCCCGCAGGGGCGGATTTGTTGAGCTTAGATGCCGTTACCAGCCAAAAATTAGGGGTAAATCAGGGATTTTGAGGCTAGAAGCGGTTGAAGATGAGTCTGATGGAGCAAGGGGCTGTAATACTGGGGATTTCGGGGTTAGGGATTGCGAAGCTGAAGATTGCGATTCGAGGGATTGTGATTCGAGGGATTTCGGGGTTAGGGATTGCGATTCGAGGGATTGCGATTCAAGGGATTGCAGGGCTGGGTCAAGGCGGCTTTCTGTACAAAACGACGACGTAACAAACCCACCCAGGCGCTTCACCGCACTCCATCGCACCCGTAAATTAGGACTCACAAACCAAAACTGTTCCACAGCGCTCAGGGTTTCGTAATCCGTTGTTAAAACCAGGCGATCGCCCGCTTCCAAGTGATAGCGCCCCACCACGGGCATTTTCTCCCCATAGCCCTGATCCCGCAACAAGCGCCCCGCCTGCACATCCGACGGATTCGACAGATCCGACTCACCGGACTGCTCTGCCCCATCCGGCACCAAGGCAAAAATACTCGCCCCCTGATGGGCCTCTTCCGCCCGGTCCCACTCCATGGTCCCCCGCCAAGTAATATAGGCTCCCCCCAGGGCTAACTGGGCCTCAACCCCGTGGAATTGGCAAATTTCCGCAATTCGGCGATCGGTTGGCCCCAAAGGTTCCACGGTAATGATGGAACTGCCGGTTTCAGCCCGCCGTAGGGCCAGGTGATGGGTAGTTCGTTGGGAGCGCCACTGACCGGCACTGTGCTGAAAAAATTCAAGGGCGTTCATAGAAGCTATAGGTTAGCCATCAATCTAAAAAATAAACTTAAGCTGCGGTTGCCACTGGCCGGACTGATCTCGAACTAGCTCAATACTTTGGATAAACTCACGAAAGAAAAAGCGCCGCTCCGATTCCGAGAGATCAAGCCAGAATTGGGCGATCGCCACCGTCTGAGACAACTCCTGAAGATTAACCGGCGGTAACTGCGCCAACTGCCCCCGCAAGGTTGCCAACTCCGTCCGCACTCGATAACGCCGTAAAGCCGCCGTATCTGCATCCAAAATGCCCTGTTCCTCCAACTCCGGCAACTGCACCAAAATTCGCTCCTTCGCCGCGATCGCCCCCTCCAGCCCCGCCTTCGCCTCGCTCAACCCCTGGGAGTTCAACCGCGACACCGCCTGGGGCAAATCCTCACAAATTCGCTCAATAACCGCCTGAAGCAACGGCTCATAGGGCACGGCCTTGCATTTTGCGTCAGAACCGGGCGACTTAGCACCGGGCGACTTAGAATTTGGCGACTTAGAATTTGACGACTTAGAACCGGGCGATTCAGGACTTGTCAATTCAGAATCCGGCGACTTAGAACTGGGCGATCCAGGACTTGACGATTCAGGATCCGGCGACCCAGGATCCGGCAACTTAGAACTGGGCGATTCAGGACTTGACGATTCAGGACTGGGCGACTCAGGATCCGGCGACCCAGGACAGCTTGGCGACCCAGCACTTGGCAACCCAGGACAGGCCATGGGCCGCAAATAGAGGTACTCCCGATCTGTCCCCCGCCGGGTTGTCCGCACCACCGTCGTCGCCGAACCGCAATGGCTACAACTGACCAAACCCGCCAGCGATCGGGGCGCACTGGCCGTCCGGGGAGCCATCTGCCGGTTGCGCCGCAGCAAGCGATCGACCTGGGCCGCCTCCTCCCGCGAAATAATCGCCCCATGGGTATCCGTCACCACTTCCCCGTTTTTATAGCCCAAATCGCCCCGATACACCGGATTTTGCAACCACCGCTGCCCCGTCGAAGCCGAAATTCGCTTATTGTACTTTTTGGCAATGTGGCGCACTGCCCCCCGCAGGGAACCGTAGAGAATAAACTGATCAAAAAATTCCTTAACAACCGGCGCAGTACTGCGATCGATCACATAGCGATCCTTGCCTCGCCGGTAGCCGTAGGGTGCGCGTCCCGGTGGCGGCAACGCCCGAATGCGGTTGCGGGCATGGCCCTTGCGGATCTTGCGGCTCAGTTCCTGCTGCTGCACCTCCCGCAAAATCTTCAGCACCGCCGCCTTCGATAACGGCTGACCCACCGGCTGACCCACAGACGCAGAGGCTTGGCTAGAGCCTGCAACCGAGCCGGAACCAGCATCCGCCATCATTAAGGCAATGCCCCGATCGTCCAATTCCTGCAACCGCTGAGCCACAGCCTCCAGGCTTTCCCCCAAATCTTCCCAGCGCTGGATCTGGACCTGGCTAATGCCCAAGGTCACACAGTCTCTCAATAATTGCTGCCACTGGGGCCGCTCTAGTCCCGCTTCCGCCCCCGATCGCCCCTTGTCTGCCTGACCCTTGCCCAGACTTCCCTTGCTCCCCTTCCCCCCACTACTGGGAGCCACATCCTGGTAAACCCGGACCTCCGGCTCCTCCGGCTCCCAAGCTCCCATCCCCTGCTCCCCGTCCAAGAGCGGATCCAAGTAACGGTAATACACCCGTTTCGGAGCAGAGGGGTTTGGGCAATCCATGCAAACGCACAAGGGCTAAGCCAACACTAACGGTCACCAACGGTCACTAACGGTCACCAACGGTCACCAACGGTCACACACTTACAACACGATCGCCCGCGTCCAAGCCACCGGCAAACTCACAAACTTACGCATCTTCGGCACATAGGCCCGCCGGTTGAAGACATCGTAGTCATTCTCCTCGATCACATCCAGGATTTGACTGTAGAGCATCAACGAAGCCCAGACCGGCCACCGACCATCGTGGCTTAGGTAAGCAATGCCCCGCTCCGCCTCCCGATAGAACGCACGGGCACGATCGAGCTGGAACCGCATAAAGGCCCGCCAGCGATCGTCAATGACCCCCTTGAACAAATCTTCCTCGGTATAGTCGAACTGGGCCAGCTCATCCAAGGGCAAATAAATGCGACCTCGGCGGCGGGCATCTTCGCCCACATCCCGCAGAATATTGGTCAACTGGTTGGCAATCCCCAGGGCCACAGCTTCCTGAATCGGCACATAGGGTTCCAGATCCGGCTCATACCAGGGCGATCGTGGGCTAGGCGGCTCCACCCCCATCACCGAGGTAGACATCAGCCCCACCGTCCCGGCGACCCGGTAACAGTACAGCTCCAGCTCCTCGAAGGTTTGGTAGCGGCTGCGGTGCAAATCCATGCGCTGCCCTTCGATCATGTCCCGGAACGGCTGGATATCCAGCGTAAAGCGTTCCAGCGTGTCCACAAGGGCCACGTCCACATCTTCGATCGGATGACCGGCAAAAATCGACTCCAGTTGAATTTCCCAGTGGTCCAACGTTTCCAACGTCGTCGTTGCTGCCTTGGGGCCATCCACTAGCTCATCGGTATGGCGACACCAGACATAGATAGCCCAGATTGCCTTCCGCTTTTCCGGCGGCATCAACAGGGTACCTAGATAGAATGTCTTCGCATAGTCGGCGGTGATGCGACGACAGGCTTCGTAAGCTTCCTCCACAGAGGCTAGTGGTCTTCTGCAAGGGGTGGATGGCTTTGTCAGTTGCAGCATTCGGCACAGACTAGGGAGTTAGCAGGGGACTGGATCCGTAAACTGGGGGAGGAGCTTGAGCCATCGCCCAAGGAGCGCTCCCCTTGCCCAACCCCAAACCCTGCATCTTGGTTCAGAAACAGCGAGGTCATGACCTCGATCGCCTCAACCAGAGCAGACTAGGGCGGGTTAGCAACAGAAAAAGGATGAACACCAGAAAAGGCTCAGCAGGCCGGTTAGCAACACAGTGCAGCCAGAAGCTGGCCAAAATGTGTGCAGGGGGTTCGGCGGGGACAGTACCGGGAGCGTGCTTGCAGCACTACAGCCGGTTCGCCCACACTAGGCCGAAGTCGCTAAGGCAGGAGAGGCGGAAGGGGGAGTTGCAAGACTCGATTCCGAAATCGCCCGCGCTGTCAGCTTACCAGAAAGTACAGCCCCTTCCATGCTGGCGAGGTAGCGTTGCATGGTGTAGTCGCCCGTGAGGAAGAAATTGGAGATGGGGCTGACCTGGGAAGGACGGTAGTCTTGGCAACCGGGAACGGCACGGTAGACCGATCGCGGCGTTTTGACCACATGGTATTTGAGCAGCTTGGCCGGGTTTTCGCCCGTGAAATGATCGGGGAAAAGATTTTTAAGCTCTTCCATCGTGGCGGCCACGATATCCTCATCGGAGCGACCGATCCAATCCGCCGCCGGAGCTAGGACAAACTCCAGCATCGATCGATCGGGGTTGGCATATTCCCGGCAGGTGTTGCTCATGTCGGCATAGACGCTGAGCAGGTCCGATCGCGAGAACAGCAGATGGTCAATATCCGTCAGCTTGCGATCGAACCAGAGATGCAGGTTAATCACCGGCACCCCCACCAAACCGTCCAGCTTCTTGAAATAGTCCATCGCTTTCCAGGACTCCGGCAGCATCAGCTTCAGGGGATCCACCGGCATTGCCGACACATAGGCATCCGCCGTCAGGATTTCCTCCGCCTTGCCCTCGCGCCCCGCAACCCGGAACCCGGTCACCTGGCCATCTTCCCCTAGCATAAACTCCTGAATCGGCGCATTCAGCCGGACTTCGCCGCCCTTCGCCGTAATATAGTCCACAAAAGGCTGACAGAGGCGCTCCGTGGGGGAACCGTCCAAAAAGGCCATTTTCGAGCCGTAACGCTCTTGGAGGAAGCGGTTCATCGCCGTCAAAATTACCGTAGACGAGATTTCATCCGGCCCAATGAAGTTCAAAGACTTGGCCATCGCAATGAAAATCTCATCGTTGACCCGCTCCGGAATCCCATGCTTTTGTAGCCACTGGGTCCAGGAATACTGGTCCATTTCTTCCACATAGGACTGCCCTTGCAGCATCACCGGCAGCAGCCCCAAACCGAACTTAATTTTCTCCTCCCAGGTCAGCATATTGTTATTGCGCAAAATGGCAACAATACCGTTCCAGGGAGCCGGAATATCGGGGAAATCGAAGCGAGAATAGACCCCCGGCTGATCCGGCTGGTTCATGATCATGGTGTGCTCTTTCCACTGAAGCCGATCTTCAATGTCCAACTCCTTAAACAGTTGGAGCATGTTGGGGTAGGCTCCGAAGAAGATGTGAAGGCCCGTTTCATACCAGTCCCCATCCTCATCTTTCCAGGCAGCTACCTTGCCGCCCAGAACGTCTCGGCGCTCTAGAACAACGGGAGTGTGACCCGCATCCACTAAGTATTTGGCACAGGATAACCCTGCTAAACCGGCTCCAGCGATCGCAACACGCATGACATCCTACTTTAAGTTTTAGATTTTCTTAACTTTAATCGGTTGCCAGTAATTATACGTTGCATTCTGTAACATTCAACAAAAGGCCGTTTATTTTGTCGGGAGACTCTCAACTTGCGATGCAGGAGGGATACAGACGATCGCCCACGATCGCAAACCAGCCAAAATCCCAGCCCGTCAAAAGTCCCACTGCCGCAGTTGTCGCAGCCGGTAGCCCAAGGAATCTGGCCGCAAGGCCATGGCCCGGATGCCCTGGCGCTCCTCTGCAAAGTTAGCCCGTCGCAGCAACGGCAATTCGCGGGGTTTGGCGAAAAAAGAAACAGAACACCGCGAAAACGATCGCTGCACTTCCCGCTGAAGCAGATCCAGGATCATTTCCTGGGTTTCCTCTCGGTTCTTCAGGCGCGGATCAACCACAAAATCCCACAGGGTCACATTAAAAACCCCATCTCCACTGGCCCGCAAAAAGCCCACCAACTCTTGGGTACTGACAATCCGGGCCGTAATGCAAAACAGGGAGTAGCGGAGAGAAGTCCGCCATTTTTCAACCTCGCGGGGCGGCAAGCCTGCCCGCTGAAAAAGCTCATTCAGATCATTGGGGTCAATGCTTTTGGCTTCAATGCGGGTGAGGATACGGGGCGTTAAGCGTCTGGAGGGGGGACGGGTCATGGGGAAAGGTGCCCAGCCAGGGACGAAGTAAGCGTTTGGGATCAATTGTTCAATCCCCCTTAGCCTAGCATTAGACTTCTCGGAAGATTACAGGATGTCCTTTAGCCCGGATTCGCCCAAACAGACCCGATCGTGCCCCCAATCTCGATCGCTCCAGCAACGATGGTCCCAAACCTGGCAACTATGGCCATCCCGCCCCGTTCCAGCCCCTGCAATCCTCTCCCTAGAAAGCTTTTGGCAAGATTTGAGATCGCGCTACCAAGAACCCCACCGCGCTTACCACACCCTCGCCCACCTCGCCGACTGCTTTAACCATTGGGATGCGCTTCTAGCACAGGTGCCGATCGGCACAACAGACGAAACTGGAGCGATCGGCACAACAGACGAAACTGGAGCGATCGGCATAACAGACGAAACTGGAGCGATCGGCATAACAGACGAAACTGGGACGATCGACACAACAGACGAAACTGGGACGATCGACACAACAGACGAAACTGGGGCGATCGACACGATCGGCGAAATCATTCATTGGACCCCCCTCGATCGCTTCTGCCTAGAAATAGCCTTATGGTGCCACGATGCCATCTATACCGTGACCGTAGCCGATACCGATACCGATACCGTAGCCAATACCAAGACCGCGACCGCTAGCAATACCGTGACTATTGGCGATAACGTCACCGTGGCCGATACCAAGACCGTGACCGTTAGCGTTAGCGAGAAATCCCCTAATCAGCCCCCCCGCAATCCAGAACCCCTCCCCCTCACCAACGAAGCCCAAAGCGCCCAGTGGGCGGGCCAATGGTTGCAAAAATTGGGGGTAGATCTTGCCACGATCGATCGCATCCAAACCCTAATCCAAGCCACCGCCCACAGCCAAGCCACCGCCCACAGTCAAGCCGCCACTCACAAAAGCACCCCCCACAACCCCGATCGTGTCCTCCCCTGGCTCCTAGATCTAGATCTCGCCATCCTTGGGGCCAATCCCGCCGCTTTTCAACGCTATGAAGCCCAAATTCGCCAGGAATACGCCGCCCTGTCCGACCTCCACTTCCACCAAGGCCGCCGCGCCTTTATCCAGCAGCTTCTCCAACAACCTTGGATTTACCACACCTCCCATTTCCGTCACCAGTGGGAATCACAGGCACGAATGAATTTGCGGCAGTATTTGCGGTAATCCCGGCAGCAATGGCAAGCGCCTAGAATTAGGTTAGGATAAAAAACTGCAACCGGGTTCCTGTGGATCTGGCTTGTGGTCCGGTGATGGGTGCTGCCTGAGTGCCCCCTGCTTTTGTGGAACGTGAAAACCTGCCCATGACTTCTGAGAACTTTCCGTCCCCCGATCAAAACGCCGATCGCACCCCCGCAACGGGTCAGGAAGGGGTTCCCGAAAATCGACCGTTGCTCAATTTGGGCAATGCTCGGCCCCAATCCTCCCCTGAGGCGACAGCTTTGACCCCAGAACCGACCCCCTCTGCCCCTTCGCCGCCCCAAGCTGGCACCCCTCAAGCTGGCAATCCCCCAGCGCCCCAAGGCATTGACCCGCGCCTGTCTCAATTTGAATTTCCCACCGAGGCCCAGACACCCCGGCCCCCCGCACAGCCCCTCAGCCCCAGCGCTGCCCCCAAATCCCTCGATCTCCAGGACTTGGAAACCGACACACCGGAGTTGGGCCAAGACACCACGGCCCTAGACCTCTCCGATCGGCCCTCGATCGAAACCACAGACCCCAGCACCACCCCCGACGATCGCCAAGACGATCGCCAGAATCCCCTCGGTGAATTTCGCTATGGAGCTGAAACCGAAGGGTTTCCCCTGGAAGCCGCTGCCTTTAGCCTGGTCCAGGGCCAAAATTACGCCTTGGTCGGAGGAGCCGCAGCAAGTAACACCGCAGCAAGTAACACCGCAGCGAGCAACACCGCAGCCGATAACGCAACAGCCGCAGACACCGCCTTAGGACGTTCAGTAGAAAGTTTAATCATGGGGAGCCAAAAGCCAACCGAAGACGATCCTTGGGCCGATCCCGTGGAAGAGATGGCCACCGCCCTAGGAATCGGTGGGGACAGTTTAGGCTCCAGCCCCTCCGGGTCTAGTGCGGGCAGTGCAGCCCCTAGCCCCGATCGCCCACCCGCAGAACCAGCCCCCAGCAGCCCCACAACCAGCCCAACACCGGCTGCAAGCAGCAATCCCTCCCCCGCATCTGACCCATCCTCCGCCAGCGATGCCGCTGCCACCCTGGACAGTCTCCAAGCCCGCAAAGCCCAACTGCAAAAAGAAGTGGCTGACTTGGAAGCCCAACTGGAGCTGCTCCAAGAGGAGTTAATGGAAGCCAAGCAAGCCCTCAGCACCATGATCCGGGAGGCTAGCCAGGAACTCAAAGAGCGCCGCCAAGCCCTCAAGCTGTCGATCGAGCAATTGGAGCAGCGCCAAGAAAAGATTCAGGAGGAAATGAAGCAGAATTTTGCCGGAGCCTCCCAGGAATTGGCGGTGCGGGTGCAAAGCTTCAAGAACTTCTTGGTCGGGAGCCTCCAGGATTTAGTCGTTGCTGCCGACGACCTCAAGCTCGTCCCCGAAGCCCCCGATGCCCCCGCCGCCAGTGGGTCTGCCGCCACCCCAGACCCCAGCAAACCCGAAGCCAAAACCGGACAGGCCCGCACCCCCCGGTTTGCAGAGCAGAGCTTTGTGGAAGAAGCCCAGGAAATTCAGCAGTTATTGGACCAATATCGCAACAGCCCCGACTACTACGGTCCCCCCTGGCAACTGCGCCGCACCTTTGAGCCAATTCATGCCGATCGCGTCAGTAATTGGTTCTTCCGCCAAGGGGGCCGGGGCGCAATCCGCTCCCTAGGGGGCCGCACCCAAAATATTTTGGTGGCTTCGGCGGTGGTTTCCATCCTCAACTATTTCTATGGGGAACAGTTGTCGGCCTTGATTTTGGCCAACAATCCCGAACGGCTGGGAGAATGGCGGCGGGGCTTGCAGGATTGCTTGGGCATCGCCCGATCGGACTTTGGCCCCAACCGAGGCGTTGCCCTCTTTGAGGATCCCTTCCCCCTCGCCCAGCGGGCCGATCGCATTCTCCGCAGCGGTAACCTACCCCTGATCATCATCGATGAGTCGGAGACCGCGATCGATCTATCCGTCCTACAATTCCCCATTTGGTTGGCCTTTGCGCGGGATCCCGCCGATCGCCGCAGTCAGCCCCAAGAGTATTTCTAGCCTATCGCTCAGGAGGAGTTCTCACCATGGCCCTTACCCTATCCGCCGTGGTCGGCATCTTTGCGCTGGCCTACCTATTAGGCTCCATCCCCCCCGGATACCTGGCGGGCCGCTGGCTCAAAGGGATCGATCTGCGGGAAGAAGGATCCGGCTCCACCGGAGCAACCAACGTTCTGCGCACCCTCGGCAAGGGGCCAGCCTTGGTCGTTTTTTTGCTGGATATCCTCAAGGGCACCTTCTCCGTAATTGGGGGGGCTAGCCTCTACAGTCAACTGGCCACCCCCATCCCCTACGTCGATGCCCCCTGGATTGGCTGTTTAGCGGGCTTAATTGCCCTTCTTGGCCACAGTAAGCCCATTTGGCTGGGGTTTCGTGGAGGAAAATCCGTCGCCACCGCCCTAGGGGTCGTTTTCGGCATGAACTGGCTAGTCGCCCTCGGCACCTTTGGCATCTTTGGGGCAACCTTGGCCCTGTTCCGCATTGTCTCTGTAGGGTCCATGACAGCGGCGATCGGGGTGAACGTCCTGATGTGGGCCGCAGGTCAACCCCTAGCCTACAAATTTTTCGCCTTGATGTCGGCGGTGTACATCTTCTATCGCCACCAAAGCAATATTCAGCGCCTCATCGCCGGAACAGAGCCAAAAATTGGCCAACCCGTCCCCAAACAACCAGAAACCGTCGCCTAATCCCCAATCCCCCCGATCGGGTTAGACAACCTGACCTCCTACCCCAATCCCCCCGTAGGGGTGGGGTCTTCCCGCCCAATTCCCCCGATTTCCCGCCCAATTCCCCCAATTCCCTGCCTAACCCCACCGCCGTTTATCCCAATTCTTCCACCATGAGCCAACCTCCTGCCAGCCAGCGTATTTTGCAGTTACTCCGCCACGGTCAGCCCGATGCAGTGGTGACTATTCAAGGCTGGGTTCGGACCAAACGGGAGCAAAAAGAGTTTACCTTTGTGGAAGTGAATGATGGATCTTCCCTCAAGGGGCTTCAGGCCGTTTTACCCCAGGATTTGGCCAATTACAGTGACTTAGTTAAAAGCATCAGCACCGGGGCCGCCGTCCGCTTGACCGGCCAGTTAGTGCCCTCCCCCGGCCAAGGCCAACGCATTGAGCTACAGGTTACCGCCGGAGAGCTAGTCGGCGACTGCGACAGTGCCTATCCTTTGCAGAAAAAGCGCCATTCCTTTGAATTTCTGCGGACGATCGCCCACATACGCCCCCGCACCAACACGATCGGCGCAGTACTCCGGGTCCGTAACGCCTGCGCCGCCGCCATCCATGAGTTTTTCCAAAGCCGCGATTTCCTCTGGATCCACACCCCCATCATTACCGCCAGTGACTGCGAAGGGGCCGGAGAACTGTTCACCGTCACCACCCTAGATCTACAAAACCCCAGTAAAATCCCCCTCACAGACAGCAAAAAGGCAGATTTTAGCCAAGATTTCTTTGGTAAGCCCGCCTACCTCACCGTCAGCGGCCAGCTAGAAGGGGAAATCATGGCCACCGCCCTGAGCAATATCTACACCTTTGGGCCAACTTTTCGGGCGGAAAACTCCAATACCTCGCGGCACTTGGCGGAATTTTGGATGGTAGAGCCGGAAATGGCCTTTTGTGACCTAGAGGGCAATATGAACTTGGCGGAGGACTTCCTCAAGTTTGTGTTTGCCAAGGTTTTGGAACAGTGCCCCGAAGATTTGGAGTTTTTCAACGATCGCATTGATAAGCAAGCGATCGATCGGGCGCAAAACATCATTAACAGCGAATTTGGCCGCATTACCTATACTGAAGCGATCGATCTCCTGGAGAAAAGCAGCAAAACCTTTGAATATCCCGTTGAATGGGGCATTGATCTGCAATCCGAGCATGAACGCTACCTTGCGGAAGAACACTTCCAGCGGCCTGTCATCGTCACCGACTACCCCACCCAAATCAAAGCCTTCTATATGCGCCTCAACGAAGACGAAAAAACCGTCGCTGCCATGGATGTCCTCGCCCCCGGTATTGGGGAAATTATCGGCGGCTCCCAGCGGGAAGATCGCCTCACGGTCCTAGAACGGCGCATCCAAGCCCAGGGTTTGCCCCTAGAAGATTATTGGTGGTATTTAGACCTGCGGCGCTACGGCTCCGTCCCCCATGCGGGCTTTGGCTTGGGCTTTGAGCGGTTAGTGCAGTTCATGACCGGCATGACCAACATCCGCGATGTCATCCCCTTCCCCCGCACCCCCCTCAGCGCCGATTTTTAAGTCTTGTCGGGCGTTAGCGCGTAGGGGGTGTTACTAACACACCTACAGGTTTTATTGGTGCAATGGGAGGGTCTATCCCACTTTGGACGGGCCAGAGGCCCATCCCACCCAAGAGGTGGTTGTGGGATAGCCGGACCGGCTGTCCATAGGCGAAAGTGGGATACACCCCAATGGGATCACAATTGGGAGCACCGTGCTGTAGCATTTGACGCAGCCTAGACGCAACGCAGATAATGGGAACGATTGGATTGCCTCTGCCCCCCCGCCACAGTCCCGTTGTCCTACTACCTAGCCGTTCCATGACGCTTCGCCGCCCTTCATCCGATCGCCGCTCTCCCCGGTCCCCTCTCCCCTGCCCCCCCCGCCAGCCGCAACTCTCCCGCCAAACAGTCCCCGCTCTCTGTCTCAGCAGTTTGGCCGCACTAACCGCCTGGACCTCCCCCAGCCTTGCCCAAACCATCCGAGCCGATACAACCCTCCAGCAGCCCACGATCGTCCAGCAATCGGGCAGTCCCCGGCTCTGGACCATTACCGGCGGCACCCCTAACCAAACCGGCGATCTACTCTTCCATAGCTTTCTCTTTTTCACCCTAGGAACGGATGAAACCGTTTTATTTAATAATTCGCCCCAAGTTGACCATATTTTCGCCCGTGTAACCGGTACCGTCGCCTCTAGCCTTCCTGGCACCCTCAGAACCAGCAACCCCGCCAATCTCTTTCTCCTCAATCCCAACGGCATCACCATGAATAGCCGCACTCGCCTCGACATTGGCGGCTCTTTCTTTGCCAGCACGGGCGATCGGCTCATTTTTGCAGATGGTTCCTACTTTTCAGCCCGTAGTCCCAATCCCGCCCCCCTTTTAGTCGTTAATCCCCCCACAGCCCTCTGGATGGGTAATAATCCTGGCCCCATCACGATCGGGGGAGTCACCCATGGTCTGCGCTACAATTCCGATTTCTCCATTAACCGGCAGTTTCGATCGACGGGCGTAGCCGTGACCCCCGGCCAGTTTATGGGCCTCATTGGCAATCAGGTCAACTTAAATGGGGCCAATTTAACCGCAACCCAAGGCACAATCGAAATCGCCAGCCTTGCCTCCGGCACGGTCCAACTCACAACTCCCACTGCCGGTTCGCCTTGGCGTTTCAGCTACGACGAAGCTAACAGCCTTTTTAGCCCCATTAGCCTCAATACCAGCACTGCCGTTGAGGTGAGTGGGCCAGGAGGGGGAAATTTATCCCTCCAAGGCAGTCAAATCACCTTAGACAATGGTTCAGTCTTGCTTGCTGATACCTTAGGATCCCAAACCGGCGGACTGCTCCGGGTCCGGGGTACAGAATCGGTCACTGTCACAGGAACCCGCAATGGCTTTACCAGTGGTCTGTTTGCTGCCGTGAATCCCGGCGCTTCCGGTAGCGGGGGAACCTTAGAAGTCATAACTCCCTTTTTCCGCACGGCTAACGGGGCCATTATCGGCGTAGATACCTTTGGCAGCGGCAATGCGGGCACTTTTCGGGTCCGGGGGGGTATCGTGGAAGTGGATAAAGCAGACTGGTCCGTCCAAAGCTTTGGCACATCCACCGGACGCGGGGGCGAGATTGACTTAGGGATTGAGACCTTACGGGTTCTCAATGGGGGGCAGATTTTAGCCCAGTCCCTGGGTCAAGGATCAGCAGGACGGGTTTTTATTGATGCTAAAGACTCGGTTTTAATTCAAGGCGAACGGTTAACAACAAGGGGGAACGTTCTCAATAGCGTCATTACAGCCTTTCAGAGCGAGGGAAGCCGAGGAGCGGGAGAAGTTGAGATTAAGACCGGGAGCTTAATCCTCCAGGATGGAGGACGCATCTCTATGACTTCCCGCAGCACCGATTCCAGCCTCGGCCAGGGCAGTTTGGTGATTACAGCCCGTGACTTTGTGGAGGTCACCGGCACCAGCAGCAATGG
>JBMTWK010000019.1:0-14861 GCA_049452395.1 Prochlorothrix sp.
CCTAGTTTATAGGCTTGTGCCTAGTTTACTGAGATGACGCTAGGTCTAGGCCGCGTTGCCCTGGGTTGGGAAGCCCAGCCCCTCTGGCCCAAAACCGGGGCAACCCCAGGGGGAACTACCCCGATCGAGGCGGTTAACCTGCCAACGTGAGATAGTCCCTTGGCCCTTGCTTTGCCTGTGGTTTGCGCTTGATCTCTACGAACGCTGTTGACCCGGCTTAGGGCGTTGCTTCTTGGGTTTCGCCGTTGCGGGCCGCGATCGCCTGGGTAATCCCGGTGGTGATGATGTGGGAAAGGAGGCCAAAGGGACCGGCAAAGAGACAGAGGGCGATCGAGTGGCGGGTGAAAATCCCGGTGCGCTGTCCTTCCCAGTAAATCCAACGCCCCACAAAGAGATCCATCACCAAAAAATGGGTCCAGCCCGTAGCGGCGGCGGTTGGTTCACTAAAGAACCCGGCGATCGCCCCTAAATCTGGGTTGGCCAACGCTTGGGCTGTCTCTGCATTGAGGCTCCCGGTCAGAAAATAGAGGTATAACAACGCCAGGGCCACAAAGGGGAGGTAAGACTGCAAAATGCGGCGGCTCCAAGCCCAATTGGGCACGGCAATCATTAACACCCAAAAGGGCAGGACAAAAATATTGGCTAAATCAAAAAGCTGGGAGGTCTCCATGGCGATACCGGATTACGATGCCTGATTGCGATACTGGGGCCTAAAACATATCTTCCAAATCTAGGGCGCTAAAGCCCTGTTCTTCAATTTGGGTTAGGATGCTGCCCAACTGCTTCCAAACCAGTTGTGCGGTGAAAATGGTGAGGGCAATGGCGATAATATAGGCGACCTTGGCGCTAACGCCGAAGATTTGGACCCCAGACCCTAAAAATACGCAAATCCCGCCCATAATGCCAAGGTAGGGCACTTGTAGCGGTAAACCCAGGGTGGCTTGGGCAAGGCCCGGTGCATCTTCGTTGCCGGACCAACTGCGGACGGTGGCTTTGAGGGTGGCGGAAAAGGCTAAACCGGAGAGCAGACCAGCCAGGAGGCCAGCCGCGAGGAGGAAATAGGGGGGGGTGGGATACAGGTAATACAAGGCAGAATCCTCCAATGCAGGGCAATAACTTATGTAAAGCAATCATGACCCAGGGTAATCATGACCCAAGGTAATCATGACCCAGGGCAATCACCACATAGGGCAATCACCACATAGGGCAATCACCACATAGGGCAATCACCACGCAGGGTAATAACTACGTTACATTCCTTCACAATTAAAACATCTAAAACCTCTGTTGTTCTATTGTTATCCGTGGGTTATCAATCCGAGCTATGAAATGGTGGCCTTTTCGCAAATCGCAACGGCTCCCCACAGAGCCTCCCCCATCAACGGAGCAGCGGCCCTACGATCGTTTGGAAGCCCGCCGTACTCAACTGGGCTTAAACTCGCCGATCTCTCTCCCCCAACCCAGCCCCAACTCTCCCACTTCTGCCCCTAGGGATTCAGTTCCTGGCCTTAAAACTCAATGGGGTCGCCAGATCTCCTACTGGATCGAAAGTTTACCTGGGGAGCCGTTTCTGGATGACTTGGCGTTGGTTCTGAACGAGTTTGGCTTTTTTAAAGTCACACTGATCCTGCTGGGTCTAGCGGGGGCTGTAACCTTTTGGTTGGATTTGGCAGAACGTCAAGAAACCCAGTTTTATACAGCTTGGGGCTTGCTCACAGGAGATGCTCCTGCTGGAACTAATTCGGGCCGAACTCGCGCTTTAGAAGACTTGCACCAAGCCGGGTTCAGTCTGCGATCCATTAACCTGGAACAGAGCTATTTACCGGGTTTAGACTTGGGCAGACGGGGTTCTTTGGGCTTAGGGAGCAAATGCTGGCATTTCTTGCCCATGGGTTGCCGATCGGGCGCTGACTTGAATCGAGCTAATTTTGCAGGTGCAGCACTGGAGTTTGTCAACTTAACCGGTGCAAGTTTGGGCGCTGCTAACCTGCAAGGGGCCAATTTGAGAGGCAGTAAGCTCCAGAGTGGAGACTTGAGACGGGCTGACTTGACCCAGGCAAACCTTAGTTATGCAGAGTTACAACAGGCTTACCTCTGGCGTGCCAATTTAGAAGGAGCTGAGCTATTCAGCGCTAATCTCAGCCAAGTGTCTCTAGAGGAGGCAAATTTGGGATTTACAGACTTGGCTGTAACTTACACAGAGAATACTGATTTCAAAGGCTCAATCTTACTGAAAACAACGGGAACTGATGCCTTAAGCTTTGAACAGCTAGACTCAGCTTACTTATGCAGAACGGAATTGCCACGGGAGGTGCAGCTTGATCCCAACCGAGATTGTGCAGTTTTACCCGAAATTTTGGCCGATCGTGCTGACTGGTTTGACACTTTGGAAGAGGCTCAAAAGTATCTAGACCGTGCTCTCCAAGAATAAGAACGACGGGAGCATCATCTTACTCGATATCCTCTTACTCGATATCCTCTTACTCGATATCCTCTTACTCAATGTCTTCAATGCCTAGTTCCTGGAGACGTTGGGCAAGGCGATCGGCCCGTTCCTGGGATGCTTTGGCCCGCTGCCGTTCCTGCTGAATTTGAGCCGTCAAGGTTTTGTAATCTAGCAGTTGCTCACCGGTATCCAGGCGGTAGCAGGCAATCCGACCCTGGTTTGGCTGTAAGGCTAAATCCAGCACTTGGGACTGGCCATCTTCGATCGGCTGATACTGCTCTTCTACTAAACGGTAGCCCTTGAGATACTCCGGGATCCACTCAGCACGGGGGTCAAATAACCAGTATTCTAAGACTCCAAGCTGTTCGTAGAGGTCTTTTTTGGTTTCCTGGTCAGCTTTGCGGGTTTTTGGGGAAGTCATCTCAAAAATAACCGCAGGTATGGCTTTCTCTTCCCAAATTTTGTAGTTGTCGCGGGGACCTGGCTCCACCCCAAAGATCACGGCTAAGTCTGGGGCAAAGCGCAGCCGGGGGAACCCTTCGGCATAGTAGACAAATTGATTGGCGAGGAGCAGGGGCGATCGATCGGGAAAACGATCGGCCAAATAGGCTCCCAACATCGCCAGCAACATCAAAATGGCTTCGACATGATCATAGGTTTCGGCCAAGGGTTCACCATCTCCGGTGGGGTAGACAACATCGGCAAGGTTGGGGAAGGGGGTCACCGGGGGCGGAGCCGTTGAGGGGAGGGGAGGAGCCATGGGGTCAAGGGGGGAGTAAACGGCGGGAAATCAAGGCTTTGGGAAATCAAGGTTTCGGGAAATTAAGGCTTTGGGAAATCAAGGCTTAAAGATCATCGCTTAAAGGTCAGAATTTTCGCGGGCCATGGCTAAATAGCCCGGTAGGGTTTCAAAATCGTGGAGCCAGCGTTGAATATGGGCGTAGGGCGCGAGATCGAAGCCGCCTTCCGGGGCAACGTGGGTATAGGCATAGAGGCTAATGTCGGCAATGGTGGGGCGATCGCTGACAAAATAGGGGTGCTGACTGAGGTGCTGATCCATGGGTTGTGTCCTGAGGGGTTGGGCAGAACCGGGGCCTTATTGAACATGGATTTGGGACAGAATCAGACGGAGCCGATCGTAGTCGTCCTTGAGCAACGTGCCCAGGGTGCGCCCTGCTTGGACCAACCAAGCCCGATCGGCCTTGCGCAGGATATAAACCTCCCGCAGCGTAGCCGCCACAAGGCTATCCACCGGGGCTGCACTGACTTGGAGCAAGGTGCGAATAAAGTCAAAGCCCTGGGTAAAGTGCAGGACTTCTTCAGTGGTGCAGCCGTAAACCCCCTGGTGAACCTGGGGCGGGCGGGGGGGTAAGTAATGGTAAACCTGGTGCGGAATGGGGGCGGTTTCTGAGGTCTCAAAGCCCACGATCGCCGCCCGAAACTCCGTCTTGAGCATGGCAAAAATCTGGGGTTGCTCTTCTCGCAGTTCCGCCAAAGACAGCCCCAAAGCGCGGGCACGGTGGACCGAATCAATGGGGCTGGTGGTGACGTGGTAAATGACGCTGTAGACCTGGTTGCCCGACTCTTCGTCGGTGGCTCGGACCCAACTGCCAAAGGGCGGCATCACCGGAAAGCGCAAATCCTCCGGTTCTAGGCATTGGGCTAGAAATTCGGTGGTATTGGTTTCGATGACTTCGGCGATGTGGTTAGGGGCGCGATCGCGGCCACTAAATTGGGGCAGGGGCAGGCGAACCATGGCGAGGCAAGGCGAGGGGCGGGTGTGAGGGGTGCGTGGTGAGGAGAGTGTTGCAGGGCGAACGGGGCCAGCAGCGGGGGATGGCAGGGGGAACAGGGCGGAAATTTCCACCCCCTTTCTAGTGCGGGCCTCTGGCCCGCGTGGGGAGCGAGACGCTCACCCTAAGGGGGGCAAAAAGGGGTGCAAAAGGGGTGCAAAACTTATGCCTTGGTCTACTGCCTTGGTCTACTAGACCGCTTCCAGTTCCGAGAGGCGGAAGGTGACGAGCTTATCCCAGTTGCCCCCCTCAAACAGAACCGCAGCTTTGCCATTGACTAAGCGCTGCACATAGCCTTGGAAGCCGTAGTAGGTGTCGGCGGGGTTAATAACGCGCACAGTGGTACCGGGCAGAATCATGATAAGTCTCCTGAATAAAGGGTGAGCTTAACTGTGTTGAGATGAACTAGGGTCAGAGGAACTGTAGTTTGATTAACCGTATTGTAGTCTGGGTTCACCCAGGCAGATAAATGGGGTGTTTCTTGGGGTGGGAGCGAGTTGTTGTGCCGATTGCAAATCGGCGATCCCAGGCGGGCGGGGGGGAGGGTTGGGGTGCAGATTACACAGCGGCGATCCTAAACTGGCTGAATTTTGGCTGAATTTTGGCTGAATTAGGGGATCCAGGTGGAGGCGTTGAGGAGGGGCTGGACGATCGCCTTTTCGATCAGTTGGGCGGCTTCGGGGGCGGGGAGGGCTTGGGAGAAAAGATAGCCCTGGGCCGCTTCACAACCCAATTGGCGTAGATAAATCAGTTGTTCTAGGGTCTCTACGCCCTCTGCAACGACATCAAGGCCGAGATTATGGGATAAGGTCACGATCGCCTCAACAATACGCGCATCTTCTTTAGAATGCTCTAGCTCGCGGACAAAGGACTGATCGACTTTGAGGGTGTCCAGGGGAAAGCGCTTGAGATAGCTCAAGGAGGAGTATCCTGTGCCAAAATCGTCGATACTGACGCGGATTTGTCGCGATCGCAACTGGCTGAGGGTTTCTACAACCCGATCGTGCTGATCGAGCAGCAAGCTTTCGGTTATTTCCAGCTTCAAGGCTTGGGGATTGAGCTGGGTGTTCTGGAGAATTTGGTCTAGTTCTGCGAGGAAGTTGGTTTGCTGGAACTGTTTGGCACTGATATTGACCCCCATAAAAAGGTTGAGGGGGAATTTAGAGCGACAAATGAGGTCCCGCTTCCAGGTTTGCATCTGTTGGCAGGCGGTTTGTAGGATCCACTGGCTGAGGGACAGAATCAGGCCGGAATCCTCCGCCACTGGAATAAACTGGCCGGGGGAGATCCAACCTTGGCGGGGGTGATACCAGCGCACCAAGGCTTCAAAGCCCAACAGTTGCCCTGTGACTAAGCTGACAATGGGCTGGTAGGCAAGGCTGAGTTCCTGGCGATCGAGGGCAATGCGCAAATCGGTCTCTAAGCGCAGCCGTTGAAGAGCCTGGTCGTGCATGGTGCGATCGAAGATTTGATAACAGGCCCGTCCGCTGGTTTTGGCCCGATACATGGCATTATCGGCATCCCGCAGCATATCCGCCGCCCGATCGTAGCCCGTATCACTGAGGGCAATGCCAATGCTGGTGGAGGTAAAGGCTTGGTGCTCCCCTAGGGTGACGGGCACCTGCAACTCTGCCTGAATCCTTTGGGCAACGGTGATGGCTTCCTCTGGCCCCTGGATGACATCCAATAAAATCACAAACTCATCGCCCCCCAGGCGGCAGGCCGTATCCTTAGGCTGGATTTGACTTTTCAGTTTCTGGGCGATCGCCTGGAGCAACCGATCGCCAATAAAGTGGCCTAAGCTGTCGTTAATAATCTTAAAGCGGTCTAGGTCAAAGAAAAGCAGAGCAAATTGATGGGATCGATCGTTTTTGTGCTTGGCCAAGGCTTTTTCTAGGCGTTCCATTAAGAGCACGCGGTTGGCTAAGCCCGTCAGGGAGTCATGGGAGGCATTGTAGCGCACCTGCTCCTCGGCAGTTTTCTGGGCTGTGATATTGGTAATGGTGCCCATGCTGCCCTTGAACTGACCTTGGCTGTCCATTTCAAAGATGGCTTGGCCATATACCCAGACTACGCTGTGATCCAGCCGGAGAAACCGATATTCCTCCTGAAACAGGCTGTGGTTTTCGAGACTCTGCTGCCACTGCCTCAGCACCCGATCGCGATCGTCGGGATGCAAAACCTGGGTCCAGCCTAGCCCGTAGCACTGGTCTGGCGTGAGTCCCATGATTTCGCAGCAGGTTTCATTGACATAAATGCAGTTCCCTGCCCGATTACTGCGGAAAATGCCCACGGGAGCCGCTGCCATTAAGCTGGCATAGCGCTGCTCACTGTCCCGTAGTGCTAGTTCGGCGATCTTGCGATCGCTGATGTCGTCGGCAATGCCTGCCACCCGGTAACAGCTTCCATCGGCCCCATAGACCGGGAAACTGCGGGCATGGATCCAGCGAATCCGTTGTTCTGGCCCCTGGAGAATCCGAAACTCCACATTTAGCCCCTCGGACTCTTCAAGGCGGAAACGCTGCTCGACATAGGCGCGATCCTCTGGATGGACGATTTCCAGGAAGGAAAAGGAATCTTCGTAGAGACTTTGGCAGGTTTTGCCAAAAATCACCTCATAGCTGGGGCTGATGTAGAGATGGGCTGACAAACCTTTGAGGGTGGGGTCCACTAACCAAAAGACGGAGGGCAGATGATCTAAAATTTGCTGAAAGGTGGACTCCCGTTCGGCGAGGGCGGCGCGGGCTTCTTCTAGCTCTTGGGTGCGAAATTGGACTAAATCGTCGAGATTGGCCCGGATTGTTTGCCATGCGATGGCCATCGATCGATAGCTGTCCCGTTGTTGCCCTAGGACACTACTCACAACCAATAGCACACCGCAACCCATCGCCGCCCGCAGGGGATGCCCCGTGAGTCCCTCAGGACCAAAGCTTACCAGCGTGGCGTAACCGATGTAGCCCATGGCGATCGTGGCGCTGGTCAGCCCCGGAGCTAGTCCCCCCATCCCTGACCACACCATGACCAGCATCAAAATCAGTAAAAAAGGCGCGGGGACCATGATGCCCTGCTGCCGCAGTCCCTCAATCCCTAAAACCAAGATTGCGGTTAGGGCAGCCGCATAGACGCTTGGTGCTCCCAAAACGCGACGAGAATTGAGCAGTTGACGCAGGGGAGAGACGGCCATAAAGTTTTGAATTCAGTGGGGCAAGGGAGGGGAACGGCAAGGATCGCAATCGCACCACCGAGACCCAGGGGAACCGGGATTGAGTTGGTATTCATCATAGCCTTTGGGGGTCTACTCCGATCGCCCCTGGCCAAGGCTCATCCATTTTTACGACGCAGACCTTGAATTGTAGGCCGCTTCACTCGTAAGCTGTTTTACTAGGCGAATTCCAGGTTATTAATTGTTCTTCTTTGGGAGAATTGGGGTTTAGAAGCTGGATTTCTGGTTTTTTGCATAACTGTTTCACCATTTGGTACAGCTTGCTCCGAGGGATAGCGGAAAATTCCCGTTGACCTTGGTCAAGGAGGGCCGGAACGCCGATGAGTTTTTGGCTGGCGAGGAGGTGAGTCAGATAGGTTTGGGCTTCTGCCAGGAGGGCCGGAGTCACAAAGCCGCTGTCATCGTCTTCTGCGTCGAGATCGGAATCGCGATCGGGCGGCGGATTTAGCTCGGTTGTGGCGTTAGGGTTGGGGTTGAGAGGAGCATTCCCAGGGGTTGCGGGATGGGGGGCGGCGGGGTTCGCCCCGATCGGGGGGGTGAGGCGGGAGTGGGTGGGGGATCCGATCGGCGGGGCTGCTAGGGGATCTCCATCGGGTTCTGCTGAATTTGCTGGATCTGGGGGGGTATTGCTGCTCTTTTCGGGTTGAGTTGGGCTAATGACCCTTAAGTCTTGGAGTAAAGTGCAGTTTTGGAGGACACCGGCCCCGCGCACGAGGGCTTGCAGTTGGGTGAGGTCGGGGGTGTGGGTGCCGAGGACCAGTTCCCGCCCACAGACGGCATTGACGAGGTGGTGATAGGTTTCCAGAATTTGGACGGAGTGGAGGTCTGGCTTGAGGTGGTGGGTGTGGGGTTCACTGAACATGAGGTGAAAGAGCTGGTTGCCTTTGCTGCTGCCGTGGCCAAGGCTGGTGCTGCGCAGGAGATAAACCCGATCGCACAGGCGAGTTTCTAGGGTTTTTTGGCAAGCTTTCATCACATGGAAAAAGGCGCTGAGATTGGGGTCTTCCACCCAGAGGAGGGCGATCGTGAGGGGCTGGGGGGGCTGGCTTACGGCGGAGGGGGTGGCTAAGGGCGGGTTTGGGTCCGGGGGAGGACTGTAGCGGTAGGTGAGGGAGTAGGCTGCGAACTTGGTGCGATCTAAAAAGGGGATTTCTACGGCTTCGAGGCTTAATGCTTCTAGAATTTCCCGTAAACGCCAGATTAGTTCTGCGGAGGAGAGTTGGTTTAAGCTTTTGAGGCGGCTTTGGGTTTTGCGCAGCTCATGGTGCCAGACTAGGGCGAATTCGTGGTGAAGGTGGGGGTTGCGGTTGCTGACGATCGCCGCTGGTTGCTGGGGGAGGGGCAGCTTGCCGGTTTGCTTGAAGCGCTCGATGAGTTGCTGGCCAAGGACGAGGACGTTGCGCGGTAGGGTGCGGCCACTGGGGAAGGCTTCTTCCAGCCAGCCAACGCCTAGGGGATCCAGGGGGGTGCTAGGGGTGGGAATGGCCCGTAAATGGTAGGGAGCGAGGCGATTGGCCCAAAGGGCTTGGGCTTGGCTTAAATCGATCGACTTGAGGCTCAGTTCCGCGTCAAGGCGGGCTAAATCGGCGGGCTGTATCCGAGGTGCATTGAGCTTCCAGGTGTGGGTCACGACACTGATGATCAGCAGAAAGTAGCGAAGTTTGTCGTTGTGAATGGAGGAGTTAACGTTAAATAATGACTGGAAATCGGGCTGACCACTGGGAAGGTGGGGCAAGTTATCGAGATTATCAAAACAGAGCACGATCGGCTGGGTAACAGCGGCGATTTTGCCAAAATTCCCCAGGATTTTCTGGGCCGCATCTTCGGAGTCGATCGGCTGGCGCACCCGTAGATCTTCACAACTTTCTTGGTCTAGATTGTCGCCCCGCAACCAACTGGCCGCTGTGGCACTCAGTTCCGGATCGGTGAGGTCGTACAGTACGCCAAAAAACTCCTGGGGGTTGTAAATGCCCTTGGCGTACTCGACCACGAGCTTGCGGACAAAAATGCGCCGCTGGCCAAACAGCCGTCGCCCAAAGTCCCGATCCTGGAGGGCAAGCAGTCCCTCGATCCACTGCCGTAGCTGGGACTGTTCCTGTCCTACTGGGATCTCTAGCAAGCTATCGACGGTATTTCGCAGAATATGCCGCCAAATATACTGACTATCGGGCCAGGGACCGATATAGGCAAAAAATGCCTCTGTATTGAGACGTTGTTGCAGTTGCCCCAGCAGGTGACTTTTTCCGGCTCCCGACTCCCCCAGTAGGAGCAGGGTGCGGGTGGTGCCGTCTTGGCGGATGGCTTCGAGGTGGGTTGTGATTTCGGTGAGGGTTTCCTGGTGAATGGTGGTGATATTAAGGCGAGGATCGAGGCGATCGAGCCAGAAATTGCCCGGTTTAAAGGTTCTGGAGTCAAAGGGGTTCAACTCCCGCCGCAATAGTTCACCAAGGGGCAGCTTGGGACTGGATTCGGGTGGGTGGGCGGTAAGGTCAGTGGGCGATCGAACCATGGGAATTGATCGGTAGTCCTAAAGGGGCTGCGAAAAAATGAAGGAATCTGTCGTTGGGGTTGTGTTGCTGCTGATTTTTAGCGTAACCGAAGGGTAAAAACCTGTTGGGGGCCAAAAACAGGGCAACCACGGGGGGATTGCCCCTACCAGGGCAACCACGGGGGGATTGCCCCTACCTGAACCTTGTTGATCCCCTTGGCTAGCAAACGCTGACGAATAGGAGAGAACCGCCGATATTTTGGGGAATTCCGGCCTGTAGCTGTTGGGGGGTGTAGAGGCTGACTTCCTGCACAGACCCCAGTTCGATTAAATCACTGCGCTGGAGGCTATACAGTGCCTGATCTAACTCATCCCGGCTGAAGGGGGGCTGAAGTTTGGCGCGGAGGTGAAACAGGGGAAGGTAGTTGCCGGTGTTTAGCTCCCGATCGAGATCGCGAATAGTCTCTAAAACAGCTTCTAAACTGGGTTTTTGCAGCATGGGGGCGGGGTTAGCAGCCTCGATCGGCGCAGCCGTCAAATTCTGCCGTAAAAAATCCACATAGCTCCCCAGAAGATCGCCACTAAACTGGAGGGCTGTCCCCTTGGGCTGGCAGTGATCCCGCAGAAAGTGCAACCCCTCCGCTGTCAGCCAAACCTCGCTTAGTTCGGTTTTGGTGGCCTTGAGCAGGCCACGATCGATCAAGCCCTGCACCAAGGCTTGAACCTGACTGGGGGACAGAAGCAGCGGAAGCTGATCCAGCCGTTGGCTTTTGCCTTGGCAAGCACGGAGCACAGTCAATTCATCGGGGGTGACGGGTAGGCTGGTGGTATCCAACCCCAGCAAAATGCGACCGGGGGGCGCAAGGCTGACCTGTGTGATGGCTGCTTGGGTGTGAATCCAGCCCCGTTTGGCCAGTTTTTGGCAGAGGCGCTGGCGATCGGCGGCGGTGATTTTGGGGATGGGTTTGAGGCGATCCAGGGGCGATCGGTGGTGGGGACTAGCCAGGAGTTGCAGCAGGAATTTCAGTTCGGGCGTTGTGGGGCTAGTGGGGGGATCGGCACTGGTCGCGGGATGGGTCGCGGGATGGGTCGCGGGGTTGGCAGTCATGGGGCCAGAAACGGGCGATCGGGATCGAAAAATAGCCGATACATCGGGTAACGTTACCTTTATTGTAAACCCTGCCTTTGGAGATCCCCCCTGATGGTGGCTGCTGTGTCTGGTTCTGGCCCTGGTTCTGACTCTGGCCCTGGTTCTGGCCCTTCTGATTTAACGCGGCGATCGGCCCTGGACCAAGCCCACCTTTTGCGCCAGGGACAGGTCTCGCCCTTGGAATTGGTCGATGCTTATCTCGATCGCATTGAACGGCTCAATCCCCAGTTAGGCAGCTACTTTACGGTGATGGCCGACCAGGCCCGTGCCGAAGCCAGAGCCAAAACCGAGGCGATCGCCCAAACCGGCGACTGGGCTGAAAAACCGCCCCTCTGGGGCTTGCCCATTTCCATCAAAGACCTCAACCCCGTGGCCGGAGTCCTCTGTAGCTATGGCATTGCCGCCGCCCGCGATCGCATGGCCAGTACCGACGATGGCATCGTCACCCAACTGCGCCAAGCGGGCTTGGTTATCCTCGGCAAAACCGCCACCTCCCAAGTCGCCACCCTGCCCTACACCGAACCCCCCGGTTTCCCCCCGGCCCGCAATCCCTGGAACCTGGACTATACCCCTGGGGGATCCAGCGGTGGGGCAGCGGCAGCGGTGGCGGCGGGTCTTTGTCCGATCGCCCATGGCTCCGACGGTGGCGGCTCCGTGCGGGGACCGGCCTTTTGCTGTGGGGTAGTGGGGCTAAAACCGAGCCGGGGACGGGTGAGCTTTGCGCCCGTGGGGGAAAGAATGGGAGGCATGGCGGTCCATGGTCCCCTGGGGCGCACCGTGGCCGATGTTGCGGCCTTGTTGGATGCGATGGCGGGCTACGTCCCAGGGGATCCCTATTGGTTGCCCGATCCCAGTCCCTCGTTTTTGGCCCAAACCCAAGCCGCAACCCAGCGGGCACAGTCCGGCGAGATCCAACCCTTGCGCATTGCCGTTGTCACCGCCATCCCACCCCTGGGCAGCGCCGATGCCCCCCGCCGCCAAGCCGTTGAAATCACGGCAAAACGCCTAGAAAGCCTAGGCCACCACCTGGAACCCTTCGACTTCCCTGACCTTACGCCCTTAATCGAGCCGTTTACCGTCCTTTGGCAGTGCGTTCTGGCCGAAGCTCAAATTCCCTGGATTGTCTTGGAAAAGTTCAATCGCTGGCTAGCCTGGAAAGCCTTCTGGGTTAGTAGTGGCGCGTATCTCCGTGCCCTAACTCAAGTCCAGGTCATAGGCCGCAAAATTGCTGCCGAAACTGCCCAATTTGATGCAATTCTGCTGCCGGTGTATCACCAGGGTCCGCTGCGTATCGGCCAGTGGCAACGCCAGCGATCGGCCCAAACCCTCAAGGACATCATTGCTTGGATTGCGCCCTGTCCGGCCTTTAATGCTAGCGGCCAACCGGCGATCGCCCTGCCCACGGGGGATCTGGATGGGAATGGTTTACCCTTGGGGGTTCAGTTGGCGGGCCGATCGGGGGAGGAATCCACCTTACTGACGATCGCGGCCCAACTGGAAACCGCCCACCCCTGGCCCCTCCACGCCCCTATGGCTGACACCCCCTAACCTGCTCAAGCTAAGATAGGGAGGGCGGGCAATAGGGCAGATGACATAGAGCTGTGACATAATTTGCTCCTGCGTTGCAGGATGTTCTAAAACGCTGCAAACTATCCAAATCCAACTACCAGACACAATTTTCTCGGCATTACGGAAGTCTCCACCAGAATTCATCCAAGAAATGCGAATTGCGGCTGCGATTAAATGGTATGAACTGGGTGAGGTTTCCCAAGAAAAAGCGGCTGAAATCGCAGGTCTGAGCCGCTTCGATTTTGTCCATGCCCTAACGCGCTATGGTGTATCGGTCCTTCAATATACGGCTGAAACCCTTGCGGAGGAACTCACTGAAGGGAGCATCCCACTTTAGCGATTTAACCGACCTGGTAGGGGCAACCCCCCCGTGGTTGCCCTGGCTTTGGGCCGAAGAGGGTCGGCACGGGGGCACGACCCCTACCAAGATTCTTCTAAAGTGGGATGCACCCCTTGCTGAAGCACCAAGCTGGAGAGTCTGATTAATCTTGAAAAACTGCAAGCCAGATTAAGTCTAGCTGAGGAATGAGCCTAGGATTCTGTGTCGAGATCTTCGTCAAGATCCTTGTCGAGATCCTCATCCAATATCTCCTCAGTCCCCTTGGTTTCCCGTTCTTGGCTCAGTTGGTTCAGCAACGACAGCACTCGACTGCCCCGCTCAATGCCCTGATCCTCCAGGAACAGCACCTCTGGGGTCCGGCGTAACCGCATCCGGTGGCCTAGCTCACTGCGGACATAGTGGGTCGCTGACTTCAGCCCCTCCATGGTGATGGCCTTGGCCTCTTCGTTGCCATAGATGCTGACAAAAATTTTGGCATGTTGCAGATCCCCCGACACTTCTACATCGGTGACACTGACCATGCCCATCCCAACCCGATCGTCTTTGATTCCGGACATCAGCATTTGGCTCACCTCCCGCTTAATCAAAGACGCAACACGGGAAACGCGACGATTGGTAGCCATAGGAGTGCCTCCTTAAGTAACAAATGCCGGAGTGAATCCGGGGAAAAGCCTGGAAAAACTGGGGAAAACACGCCCCAGGGGCTGCTAAGCCGGAGTGAGGCCCAGCATGGCCCGCAGGGTGAAAAAGACGAAGGCGATCGCGCTGACCAAAAAGCCCACGAAGGCCGCCGCTGCGGTGCGGTTCTTAATCATAGGCCGGATGCGATCGAACAGGGCAATGAAGATCCCCAGGATCAAAGCGATCATGTAGCGGGGGTAACGGAGGACGTTATCAAAAAATTCTTTCATGACGGGGCTGTAAGGGTCGGTTTTAAGGGGATACGTTATGACGATCGCGGTCGCTCCTATCTTATCAGTTGTGCTCAGTCTGGGAACCGGGTCGGCCCAAGTTGGGAAGGGGTGCCCTGCTGGGGCTGCTGGGAAGTGGTGGTGGGTGCCCTTGTTTGCGTATGCCTTCGGCTTTATAGTTTTCATGTACTACTTTGGGGGCAAAAAATAATGCAATTGGGGGGTTCGATCGAACTATTCATGGTGTTGGGTCAAGTAGATGGAATAAGCTGATTCCTGTAAGGGTGCCTGCCATCACCAACCCCACCACTATGCCCATCAGTTCTAACCCGGCAACAGATGTCATGCCAAAACGAGTGCCAAGGACGGCGAGCAATTGAGAAAGGGCAAAGCCAACCATGATTCCACTGCCCCATCCCCCTGCCGACATCGGAATCCATTGCCAACTGCGGCGAGCATGGCGGGATAACACGAAACACTGGCACACTGCGGTCACGCCACCGATCCAAACTCCCCCCATGAGGCCCATGAAACCGTTTGCAAGCCAAGGCAGTTCCCACTGGGGTAGATTTAGGAGCATCAGGACAATCCAACCCAGTAGAAATCCCGATTGTACTCCCACCGCGAGTCCTAAGATGGTGACTGCACACCACTGCCAACCTGTCCCCAAATAATGCTGCACCGCCTTGCCCTGAGCCAAGGCAATCAAAATGCTGCTCAGCATGAAGCTGCTAAATACGGGTAGTTGCAACATTGCTGTCAGGTGTGCCATTAAGAACAAGGTTGCTAAGGTTGCCATGGTGTTGAAGGTTACCCACCGCCAGACGAAGCCATTGCGCCATCTGCGAAATGTTGGGGGCAATCCACGGCGCATCATCCACCTAATGACCCAGGGTAAGCGCATCTGGAAGGCTATTGACACAATGGTTACAGTATGTGGA
>JBMTWK010000020.1:0-14766 GCA_049452395.1 Prochlorothrix sp.
TTAGCAACCTCAAGCTGCGCGAGATTAACTTACCCAAGGCTAACCTCAGTAATCTGGAGGTTCAGGGCTGTGACTTCAGCCTTGCTGACCTTAGCGAGACCAACCTGCCCAAAGCGAACCTCAGCCACAGCAATCTGTATCGGGTTCGCCTGCACCGCAGCAACCTACGGGGGGCCAAGCTCGTGGGTGCGCAACTGATCCAAACGGATCTGACGGGTTCGGACCTGAGCTATGCAGACCTGACGGGGGCCAATCTTTCGGGGGTTATCTTCGATCGGGTGCTCTTCAACCACACGATCATGCCCGATGGCTCCTATTGCCATTCCCCCAATGATTGGGAAAAGGCAAGCTAGGCCAGGAATGGGTGGTTATTAGGCAGTAGTTGGGCAATAGGGTCTAAAAGAGGGCGGGTTTAGTGAATCTTGGCGCTGTGGGCCGCATTTTTCTGGATAAACCTGCCCCTACGCTTTGGGGGGGCTAACCGACGAGACCCTCTAGGACGGCCCCGACGACGCGGTGATCGGAGTCCTGGCGCAGTTGGGTTAGGGCTTCGCGGGCTTGGTGACTGTCAAAGCCATGGAGCGCCTTGGAAACGGCAACACGGGTTTGCCAGTGCTGGGCGCGAACCAGGGGAATTAATTTGTCGAGGGCCGCAGTCCGCAGGGCTGTATTGGCAAAAATTCCCAATCCATCAATGCCGATTTCCTGCACTGCCAAGTCTGGATCCCGCAGTGCTACGGCACAGAGGTTGAAGAACTCCACCGCCATATCATCGGAGATGGACAGATCCAACAGTGCCGCAATGATGCTGCGCCGCACCAGCCAGTGCTGATCCTGCCGAAAGGCCGCAATCAAATCCGGAATGGCCACCTCTCCAAAGAGCGCGAGGGCATTGGCTGCTTCTGCCCGCACATTGGCATCTTCGTCCTTGGCTAAAAGCTTCTGAAGCGCCAAAAATCCATCGGTATTGCGTTTATGGCCCAGAATCATGGCCACGAGCGATCGCACGATAAATTCCGAGTCCTTGAGCCGACTGCATAGCAAGGGCACGGCAACGCCACTGTCGTAGGCCCGGAGGGCCGTAATAGCTCGTAGCCGTTCTTGAAAGTCGGGACTTTGTAAGTTGCTTGCTATCTTTTCGAGATCCATGGCCCACTTCCGCTCCAGCACAACGGTATGGTCAGGTTTCAGCAGCGCGATCGATCGTGGGGGTTTAGCCGATCGATCGCGCTAACTGAGTGCGTCATACCCCTATTAGGGTACTGAGGCAACTCCCAAACCCAGCAGATTGGCTCTTTTTCTTCAGATTCCACAGCGTCGCCAAGGGGAACTAGCCCCCCTGGGACAGCCGCTTGACCTTGGCTCCCTGGAGCAGATCGTGGGCTTCTGCTAAAAGCTGGGGGATGCGATCGCGGTGGGGACTGCGGGCCAAACAGGCCGAGAGATCTAAGGTTGCGAGATGGTCGGCACGGGCACCGGGGAACCAGTGGCCACCATTTTCAAAGAGGTTGTAGCGATTTTTGGCAAATTCCGTCATATCAAAGGCCAGGGCTAAATTTCGCAGCCACAGCATGGTTGTAATGTTGAGGTTGCCGGGGGTTTCTTCTAGGGTGGGCAAGCCTTCCCGCCAGGTGTGGTACCAGTGCGCTCCTAGGGCTTCGATCGCGGCGGCTTCCAGTTTTGCCAAAATCGGCGGCAGGATTTCTGCGGCTTGGGGCAAAAGATCGAGGGTTTTGAGGTGCTCGTCAAAGTCCTGGGGCTGGGCTGCGCCAATGCTGAGGGTGTGAACCTGGGGATGGCTGAGGCAAAAGAGGTTATTGAACACCATCGGGCTGAGGGGCGCACAGAGTTTGACCAGCTTTTCCGGGGGATTATAGAGTTCTCCGCCTTTATTGGAGGGGCTGATGATAAAAACGCCCATATCCTGCTGCTGAGCCGCGAGGATGGCGGGCCAGTTGTCCTGGAAAATGTAGTACCAGTGCAGGTTTACATAGTCGAACTGTCCGGAGGCGATCGCCGACTGAATCACCGCCGTTGAGCCATGGGTGGAAAAGCCCAAAAACCGAATTTTGCCCTGCTCCCGCAGTCGTTGCGCTGCTTCCACACAGCCCCCCGATCGCAGGCACCAGTCTACGTGCTCTGGGGTGTTGACCCCATGGATACCCAGCAGGTCTACAGAGTCCAGCTTTAAGAGCCGCAGCGATCGCTCCACGGTTTGGACAAATTGGCGGGCATCGGCGAAGGGTTCGACCTTGGTTTGAACAATTAAATCCTGGCGGGGAAACTGGTGCAGGATGTGGCCCAACTGGACTTCTGAAGTGCCGTAGGCACGGGCTGTTTCAATGTGATTAATGCCCAATTCCAGCGATCGACGGATGATTGCCTCAACGTTGCGCTGGTTTGCGGCGGGAATCTCCCCAAAGGGCAGATCTTTCCAGGCATGTTGATAGCGCATTCCTCCACAGGAGAACACGGGCATAGCCAGTTCAGTACGCCCAAAGCGACGGTATTGCATAGGGGTTAACTCTACATCAACGCTCAATTCAACTCCCCTTAAGCGTAAACTGTTCCCGGTAAATCTACAGGTAAATCGTGCCTTCACTGATGGGGACCGATCGACCGCCCACCCGAATCGCCACGATCGATCCGGCCACCCGATCGATCTCTAAACTCAAAAAACTGGGACGGCCCATTTCTACCCCCTGCTCAATGCCCCAGCGCAGCGTTTCTGTTGCTTTAGCTTCTGTTACTTCAGCTTCTGTTGCTTTAGCTTCTGTTACTTCAGCCGCCCCTGTTTCAGCATTGTGAACAGGACTGCGGGCGCTGAGATAACCGGCGAAGGCCGTCACCGCCGAACCCGTCGCTGCATCTTCCCCAATGCCCAAGGCAGGGGCAAACATCCGCGCTCGGAACTGGGCTGCGGGGTGTTCTGGTTCGGGGCAGAAGCAGTAGAGGTGGGGATAGGGCGTAGGCGCAAGGAGGGTTTGCCAGCGATCGATCTGGAGTTGAATGCGACCGAGGGCCGATCGGGTTGCCACGGGCACAAAGCAATAGGGCAAGCCGCAGGAAAAGGCTTCGGGTTCCCATGGGGGGGATTTTGGGTTGGGGGATTTGGGATCGGGGGATTTGGGGGATTTTGGATCGGGGGATTTTGGATCGGGGGATTTGGGGGATTTTAGGCCGAGGGATTCCGGATGCGGTGTGTTTGGATGCGTTAAATCTGGATCGGGGGATTCGGCAGGTGCGGCCCCGGTCCAGCCAATGTCCTGCGGCTCTAAGCCTAGGATTTGGGCTAATTCTGCTGCGGTTAGGTCTACGGTCCAACGATCGGGCTGCTGGGTGACGACCAATTGACTGGAGACAGGCCGATCGCCCAACCGTTGCACCACCACTGGCACCGGACCGATGCCCTCTTCCAGCACCAGGGTGATTTCGTTGGCTGTGGGATCTTCGGCGATCGGACCCGTTGGACTGGCGATCGCCGCTGGAGTGGAACCCGCGATCGTGCCCTGTCCCCCTGCGATCGGGGCTGTTCTGCCCTGCCCTAGGGCCGCCAACAGAAACGCCGTCCCCACCGTGGGATGTCCCGCAAAGGGGATCTCTTGGCCCGGTGTAAAAATCCGGACCCGACAGGTTCCCTCGGCAGTTTCCGGCGGCAGGACAAAGACCGTCTCCGACAGATTAAACTCGCGGGTGATGCGCTGCATTTCTTCTGTGGTCAGCCCTGTGGCCTCTGGCACGATCGCTAAGGGATTCCCCCCAAAGGGCCGATCGCAAAATACATCCAAGGTGTAAAACCGATAGGCCCGCGCCCCCGTCCGTTGTCCGTCCCACATGGCAATTTCTCCCGCAACCTACCCTGAAAAATATGCCCTAAAAATATGCCCTTAAAGCATTGCCCTGAAAAGATGACCTCCCGGCCCTCGATCGCGACTGCGCCGCAGACCTGCTGAAAAGCTGGCGTGATCCCAAAAATTTTATTTTTTATTAAGATTTAAACGGGACGCTAGGCTCAGATCCAGCGGACCCCTTACACTGAAGGCACAAATGAAACGCATGGATGAAAGTATTGCGATTGTAGAGAAGGGTGATCTGAGGTTAATCGAAAGGTTAATCGGCAGGTTAATCGGAGTACACTGTACTAACGGGCTGGTGAAATACCGATTAGTGAAATGCCGATTAAGGGGTTACCCTGTCAGGCCGCTGCGGAGCCTGGTTGCCCGTCCGAGGTGAGATGCACCCTAGCATGGCTCGGTTTTAGGCTCCAGAACGTTTAGGTTCTAGAACGTTTAGGCTCTAGAACGCATCCGCCCGATCGAGGGCAAGATTTTTGGATTGCAACTTTATTTTTGACTGTCATTCCCTTAAAAACTGGCTGTAGCACACGATTTACGCTTCAACGTGGGACTTCCCAGCGTGTGACCTCTCCACTCCAGTTACACCTTATTTTCAAGCCCGTTTAACACAGCACTTTTAATCAAGCCCGTTTAACCATCAGGGCACCTCGAAAAATCTAGGTTTTGGTCGCTACCGCCACGGCAGAGTCAGGGTTGTGGCGATCGGCTTTGCCACCGGCTCCCAGTTACCGAAGTGCCCTCAACAAAACGGTTGCCCAGAAAAACCGAGTCCCCCCGGTTGGGCCATCGCCCTGAGCCGTTGTTCCTCATGTCTGCCTCTGGCGTTTGTCCATGGGCGATCGACCTGGGGAGATTGTCAGTCTGGAGGTTTGTCCATGTCCCCGCTTCTCTTACCCCCTTGGATTCAACCCGTTCCCGTCTATTCCACCACCACATCCCTGGAGACTGTTTTGGTGGATGTGCAACGTCGCCGCGTGGATCTTCAGTCTTGCCCCGTCCAGCGCTTGGTCATCCTAGATCACCAGGCTCTCAAAGCGGGCACCCCCCCCACGCCATGGCCTAGTACCCTCAACTATCAGGATCTGTTGCCAGCGGTGACCCGCTACCTTGCGCAGGGGTCGATCGAGCCAAGACCGATCGAAACCCAGCCGATCGAGACCGGACCGATCGAGTCATCGGCGATCGAAGCCCAGCCGATCGAAACCGGACCGATCGAAGCCCAGCCGATCGCCCCAAAGCCTACCGAGGCCGCTGATGCTGCCCCATCCCTGCGGGAAACCCTGACCATGGGGCAAATGCCCCACCAACACCCCCTTTATTTGCTGTCCTATCCCCTCAGCATCAATCGCACTCTGTGGGATTTGCTGCAAAGGCTGGAGGCCCACCAACGATCGCGCGATCGGCAGTTCTCTAGGGAGATTGCCCAGAGCCGTGGGCTAGACATTAGCCCCGAAACTCACCCGGCTATTAATCCAAAACTGGACCCAGAGCTTGATCTGGAGCTTGACCCAGAAATTGCCCAGGAAATTGCGGCAGTCCAGGCGATCGCCCAGGCTTCCCCGCTCCATGACCCGATCGCGGATTATGGCTTTGTGGATGCTTCAGGGCGATTTTTGGGCCTGTTGAACCCGTTTTTGGCCTGGTTTGCGGTGATTCTGTCGCCAGCGGGGCAGGAGGATGATTTCGATCCAGACCTAGACCCGACGATCGGACCGGAACCGGAATGGCAGACCGGCCCTACCCCAGAGCTGTATCCCAGCCCAGCCCCCGCCCCAGGGTCCTGGATGCCGTCGATGCCGTCGATGCCGTCGATGCCGCAAGCCCCGAAGCCTTCTGCCGATCGGGACATGGCGCGTTTTATTGCCCAGAATGCCCAGAACGCCCAGAATGCCCAGAACTTCAAGACAGCCAGGGCAAAGCGATCTGGGAACTATGGACCCGGACACCCTGCCCCTAGCAACCCAAGCGTGGGGTATATTGGCGCGTCCCAGCGCTTTAAGGGAGTTGGGCATTCTGCAACTGACTTTTCGCCCGACGATCGTCCCCACCCGATCGAGCCAACCCCCCTTCCGCTGCCCCACAGCAGCCAAACCCTCACCGCCCAAAACATCGCCCTTTTCCACCTCAACGCCCTCAAGGATCAAATCCTCCTACGGGTCAGCCATGAGCTAAAAACCCCCATTACTGCCATTTTGGGCCTTTCAACGCTGCTGAAAGACCCCCAGGCCCAAAATCTCAGCCCCACCCATCGTTACTATGCTCAACTGATTCACCAAAGTGGGCAACAGTTAATGGCGGTGGTTAACGATGTGCTTGATCTGACCCGCCTGGAAACCCAGCATTTAACCCTCAGCGCGAGCGATATTAATTTGGCTGAGGTCTGCCACCGTGCCCATGAGCAGGCCCAAAACGCCCTAGCCCTGAACCAAAAACGACCGCCGCCTGCCGCCGATCGCCCCGAACCCCCGGAGCTACAACTGCCGCCTGTGGCCTACCGGCTTGATATCAGCCCTAATTTACCGGCTTTCCGGGCGGATTCGCTGCGACTTCAGCAAATGCTCAGTAATTTGCTCCACAATGCTTTTAAGTTCACCCAGGCGGGGGGACAGGTGACGTTGCGGGTTCGGCCCTGGGGCGATCGCTGGCTGGCTTTAACTGTGCTCGATACGGGACCGGGACTGTCGCCAGAGCAACAGCTTGCGCTTCTCCAAACCCCGGCTAACTTAGATCTTGCCGATCGCAGTTTAGATTTTGACGATCGCAGTTTAGACTTCGACGATCGTAATTTGGATTTTAACGATCGCAGTTTGGACTTCGACGATCGCCCTGACGATCGCAACTCCATCGGTCCCAAACCTGGCTCTCCAAACCGCTGGAATTCAGGGCTTAATCCAGGGCTTAATCCAGAACTTAGCGCCAGCTTTAACCCCTGGGAAGAGGCGGATGCTGGGTTCGATCGGGATTCGGAATGGCCTCCGGAGTGGCCCCCGAATTGGTCTGCTCCGCTCCCGTTGCCCAGCCCCGATCGCCTGCCTCCCCTCACCCAAGGGGCCGGATTGGGGCTATTACTGACTCAGCGCCTTGCCCACATCCATGGCGGTGATTTGAGTTTTCGATCGCAGTTGGGTCACGGCAGTGCCTTTAGTTTGCTGTTGCCCCGATCTCTGCCCAATGGCGATCCGTCGGGAGCCGAGGCAGTGCGGGATGGTGCCCCAGGTTGGCGGCGATCGTCTGCCGCGCCCTATGCCAGTTCTGCTGATGCTGCCGATAGCGCCCCGTCGGTAGCTCCCGCTTTGGCCCCTGTCTTGATTGCCGATGACAATTTGGAGGCGATCGAGCATCTGGCGACCCTGCTGGAGACCCTCAACTGCGACACCGTGATCGCCCGGTCCCAGGTGGAAACCCTCGATAAAATTCGCCGCTTTCAGCCCGGTTTACTGCTTATTGGCGAAAGCTTCCAGGATTTGCTCCATCAGTCCTGGTTTAGCCATCTTTTGCATGACCTGAATAGCCAACTTCCCCAAAACTCGCCTCGTGCCCCGATCGGTGCTTTGCCCCCCAAAATTGTCACCACCCATTGGCCCGACAGCCGCACTGCCCAGCCCCGATCGCCGTCGCCCTACCCCCAACTCCCCCTCCCCACCACCGCTCCCCAACTCCAGCCCTACCTCAGTCCCCTTGCGTCGCCCCCCCCCGCTGCCCCTACCCCCCAGCGGCTCACCCTCCTCTGTCTGCGGGCCACCCTCGACGACCACTCCCCCCAGGAAGACCCCAGCCCGGATCCCAGCTTCCAGCTTCCTGCCCAACTGTCCCAGGTGTTGCCCCAGTACCGCATCCTAGAGGCCCACGACCTTGAACAGGCCGACCTCCTCACCCGCATTTGGCACCCCCAGGTTCTGCTCCTAGACACCAGCACCTGCTCCGATCCCCCGGCCTATGTCCGGGCGTTCCAAACCTACCGCAGCCTCCAAACCCTACCCCTGATTACCCTGGACACCGCCACCACTGCCGCCGCTAACCAAGCCGCTAACCAAGGTGTTGCCCTGGCGGTCTATCCCTGCCTGGTCATGGAGAACTGGCCGCACCTGTCCCTAGAGCAGTTTGCCGAGATGCTGGCTCCCGTCATCCAGGTCGCAGCCGCCTGTGGTACAACCCTTTAAGACCCTCCTTTAAGACCTTCCTTTAAGACCCTTGCCTTACCCTCCGTCTCTGTGGAACTATGCCCAAATCCTCAGCCGCCCCCAAGACTGACGCTAAGACCGCTGCCAAGACCGCTAGCGCTGCTGCCACACCCCCGACCTTTCTGCGTTTGCCCGCTGAACTGAAATATCAGGAGGAGTTGGAGTACCTCCGAGGGCAGGATACCGGCCCCAAGCCGTTCAGTTGGCTGCTGTCCCCGGCCTGGGTTCGCACCTTTGTCCTGGGTAGCACTCCGGCCCAGAAGCTCGATCGGCCCATCGCCCAAAAATGGTTTGGGGATCCGTCGATCGTGGAGCGGGCGATCGTCACCTTGGCCTCCGATCGGGGGCTGCTGCTGATTGGCGACCCCGGCACTGGCAAAAGCTGGCTGGCGGAACTCCTAGCGGCGGCGATTTGCGGCAACTCCACCTATGTCATCCAGGGCACCGCAGGCACCACCGAAGACCAAATTAAATACTCCTGGAATGTGGCCCTCGTCATTGCTGCCGGTCAGTCGCGGGACTCCCTCATTGCTTCGCCGATGATGACTGCCATGGAGCGGGGAGCTATGGGCCGCTTTGAGGAGCTAACGCGCTGCACGTCCGATGTTCAGGATGCGTTGATTTCGATTCTGAGCGAGAAATATATCGCGGTGCCGGAGCTAAAGGATGACGGGGCCGATCGCAATAATATTGTCTTTGCCCAGCCCGGTTTTAATGTTATCGCCACCGCCAACAGCCGCGATCGGGGCGTAAACGACCTCTCCTCTGCCCTCAAGCGCCGCTTTAACTTTGTCCACATGCCCATCGTCACCCACAAGAAGCAGGAGCAAGAGATTATCCGCTTTCGGACCCAGGAACTGCTTAACCGCCATGGCTTTGAGGTGGATGTTCCCCCCACTCTGCTGGATGTTTTGGTGCAAACCTTTGCCGATCTGCGGGAAGCCAGCACCACTGCCAGCGGCGACGATCAGCGCCTAGAGTCGGCCCTGTCCACAGCGGAGCAAATTGGGGTCTTGGAAGATGCCCTGCTCCACAGCCGCCATTTTGGGGCCGGTTCCGACCCCGCGACTGCAACCCTCCTCGATCCCAGCAGCCTTTCCCGGTCCTTGGTGGGCACCCTGGTTCGTCGTCTGCCGGAGGATGTGGTGGTTCTGAACCGCTTTTGGCATGGCAAGGTGGCCGATCGTGCCCAAACCGAAGGCGGAGACTGGGCTACCTTTTTCGAGGCGGGTCAGGATGCCCTAGGCCGTCTGCATTAGTTGGCCGGAAGGGACCAGTCGCCGTTAAGCTAGAAACAGTGCTCAACTGAGCCAGCCCCGACCTAACCCCAGGGTTGCTCCCAGGGTTTAGTCCACCGTTGCAGGGTGGAACAGACCCCCGGCCTTTTCTTACCCGACGGTCCTCCCAGTTCCTCCCCCTTGTCCCCTGGCGGTTGCCCGCCCCCAGACCACCTTTATCTTCATCTTCGCCTTGGTTACTGACGTTCAGCCCCCCATCCTCCACGATCGCCTGTCCCTGCAATCGCCCTCTGTGCCCCGGTTTAAGCCCCTCACCATTCTGGGGGCGGGGGCGTGGGGATCGGCCCTAGCAGGATTAGCCCGCGATAATGGCTGTCCCGTGCGGGTTTGGTCACGGGGGGGAGAGTGGGACTTGGCCGCTGCGATCGACTCCTGTGCGGTTTTGCTGTCGGCGATTTCCATGGCGGGGGTACCGGATACGGTTTCTAAGCTGTGCACTTTGGGCCTCTCCCCAGAGACGATCATTGTGAGCGCCACTAAGGGACTGGATGCGGCCACTCTCCAAACCCCGGCCCACATTTGGCAAACGGCTTTTCCCCACAATCCCCTGGTGGTCCTCTCTGGCCCCAACTTGGCCGAGGAAATTGACCAGGGTCTTCCCGCTGCGACGGTGGTGGCTAGCCACTCTGATGCTGCGGCCCAGACGGTGCGGGATATTTTCGCCAGCGATCGCTTCCGGGTCTATACCAATGCTGATCCCCAGGGCACTGAATTAGGGGGGACGCTCAAGAATGTGATTGCGATCGCGGTGGGGGTGTGTGACGGTCTGCAACTGGGCACTAATGCTAAATCTGCCCTTATTACCCGCGCTTTGCCGGAAATTGTCCGTATGGGCACCCATTTGGGCGGGCAGCGGGATACGTTCTATGGGCTGTCGGGCCTGGGGGATCTTTTGGCGACCTGTAGCAGTCCCCTCAGCCGCAATTATCAGGTGGGCTACGGTCTGGCCCAGGGCAAGTCCCTGGAGGCGGTGCTGGCCCATCTTAAGGGGACGGCGGAGGGGGTGAATACTACCAATGTGCTGATGCGTCTGGCGGAGCAGGAACATATTTCAATGCCGATTTCGGCCCAGGTTTACCGTTTGCTCAATGGGTTGGTGACTCCCCAGGAGGGCGTGATTGCGTTGATGGATCGGGAGCTGAAGCCGGAAGGGCTAGGGGATTTGTAATCCCAATACCTGGGATCGGGGATTTGCAATCCCCGCAAAGCGAAAACTTCTGATTCCCCGAAATTGACGAAGAGGGGCAGTGCAACTGCCCGATCCCGGTTGAGATTGCCTGAAATCCCTGGGTGCCTGGGATCGGGGATTTGCAATCCCCGCAAAGCGAAAACTTCTGATTCCCCTAAATTGATGAAGACGGGCAGTGCAACTGCCCGATCCCGGTGGTTGTGCAACTGCCCGATCCTGGTGGTTGTGGAACTGCCCGATCCTGTGTTTGGGATAGAGGTTCTAGTCTTCGATTACGGCGTTGCGATCGAGCAATAACAAGTCCCGGAGCTGATCCGTGTCCAAATTGCCCAACCAGCCTTCCCCATCGCCCACCACCTGCTCAGCCAGTTCTTTTTTGCTTTCGATCAGGTCATGGATTCGCTCCTCTAGAGTGCCCTGGCAGACAAACTTATGGACTTGGACGTTGCGGGTTTGGCCAATGCGGAAGGCCCGATCGGTGGCTTGGTTTTCCACGGCGGGATTCCACCAGCGATCGTAGTGGAAAACATGGTTGGCCCGTGTGAGATTTAGCCCCACACCTCCGGCTTTGAGGGAAAGAATCAGAATTCGGGGGGCTTGGGGGTCTTGCTGGAAGCGATCGACCATTTCCTCTCGCTGAGCCTTGGTAGTAGAGCCGTACAAAAAGAATACTTCTTGGTTCCACTGCTGCTCTAGATAGGCTTTGAGCCACTTGCCCCACTCGGCAAACTGGGTGAAGATCAGTGCCCGATCGCCCTCGGCCTGGACTTCCTCTAGCATTTCGCTCAGGCGCTGGAGTTTTGCCGATCGCTTGCTGAATTCCGCTAGATCGAGCTTCTTTGGGGTTGATTCCTTCAAAAAGAGTTGGGGATGGTTGCAAACCTGCTTCAGTTTGGTGAGCAGTCCCAGGACCAAGCCATGGCGTTGAATACCTTGTGCTCCATTAATGGCCATCATGGTCTCATCGACCACGGTTTGGTATAAATGGGCCTGTTCCTCTGAAAGGCCACAGAATACAGCCATTTCCTGCTTCTCAGGCAGATCTTGGATAATGGTTTTATCCGTTTTGAGGCGGCGCAAAATAAAGGGTTGCACCAGCGATCGTAGGGTATTGAGGGAGGCTGTATCACCGTAGCGTTCGATCGGCACCGTAAAACGACGCTGGAAGAAGTTACGCGGCCCTAAATAGCCCGGATTGAGAAAATCCATAATCGCCCACAGTTCCCCCAGGCGATTTTCCACGGGGGTACCGGTTAGGGCAAGGCGAAAGCGGGGAATGGCCTCTGCTGCCGTGGGATCAACCTGGGCTAGTTCCCGTACAGCCTGGGACTGTTTTGCTGCCGCATTCTTAATATTTTGGGCTTCGTCGAGGGTAATTCCCTGCCAGTTGACCTGTTTTAGATCTTTCAAGTCCCGATGTACTAAAGCATAGCTTGTGAGGATGAGATCGGTTTTTTGGGCTACAGCTTGTAGTTTTTTGCCCTTAGCCCGTGCTTCGCCATGGTGGGCTGTGACCCGCAGTTTAGGGGCAAATTTCTTGGCTTCTCGCTCCCAGTTGCCCAGTACTGAGGTTGGGCAAACCAAGAGGACGGGATGGGTTAGGATTCCTTCGGTCTTGAGGTGCAGGATAAACGCGAGAAACTGGATTGTCTTGCCTAAACCCATGTCGTCGGCTAAGCAAGCCCCCAAATTCCAGCGCTGCAAAAAGGTGAGCCAGCCCACACCCCGCTCTTGGTAGGGCCGCAGTTGTCCTTGAAAGCCCGCCGGAGCCGGAAGGGGGGCTAAGCTTTGGTTGCCAGAGAGCGTTGTCACTAACTCCTGTAAAGCCCCTGCTGCCTCAAAGTCTACTACGGGTAGCTTGCTCAGGGTTTGAGTATCGCCGCTACTGATGCGTAGAGCATCTTCTAGGGATAAATTGGGCTGATCTTTGCGACTTTTGAAGAATTCTCGCGCTGCTTTAATATCCTGGGGTCGCAGTTCGAGCCACTCCCCATTAATTTGGACCAAGGGTGTGTCTTGAGCCACCAATTTCTCAAACTCCGCCTTAGAAAAGGTCTGCCCCCCTAGGGATAATTCCCACTGAAATTGCAGCAAACTTTGCAAACCTAGCCCTGGTTTTGCCGTTGCTAAGCTCGCTTTTACGCTTAAGCCGAGCCGGTTGGCAATGCTCTCGCCCCGGAGACTTGCGGGCAGGACTACACCCAAGCCATGGTCTTGGAGTCGCCATGCTACGGTTTTAATGAAGTTAAAGGCTTCTGCCGCATCTAGGGGAAAACTGAGGGGGAAACTAGTGTCTAAACTGGGTTCTAGACGCGGATAGAGGCGAACCGCTAGCCCTAAGCCGAGTAGGAGGGTCTCTTGGGGCTGTGGGATGTGACGACCTTGGTAAAGCCAGGTTTCTACGGGATTTTGCCAAACTTCAGCGGCTCGGATCTGAAAGTCTGGGTCATCATCGGCTTGGAGGCCATAGTGGAGTTGCCAGGGATCACTGGGCCGATCGGGGCCGGGTGGCTCCAAAATCAGGCAGGCGCGGTACTGATTCTGGCTATTGCTGAGGGGAATCGCCCAGCGCTCCAAATTTGCGGCTAAACGGGCTAATTGCTCTGGATCGGCGGACTGGGGAAGGGTACTGCCCAAGCCCTGGAGCCAAGTACAGAGGCTGGGATCAAACTCGGTGGCCTTGGGAGGGGGCAGGGTCGATCGAAGCTGGGCATCGACCAGGGTGTTCAAAAAATGGCGCAGCAGTAAGCGAGGGGGAACAGGGAGGTTCGTGGCAGGTGGATTTTCAGTTTTGGGGTAGGTTAGGGTACAGACCTGGGGAATTTCCTGGATTAAGCGTTCAAAATTGCGGCGATCTTGGGTTCCGTCTAACACCACTTGCCAGCCTGCTTGAAACGTTGTGATGGCTTGATCCTGGGGAATGGCCTGTAAACAGGGCAAAAACTTGCCTCGACAGAGTAAATCCAGCACCCAGCGGGCGGTATAAACCCAGAAGCGTAAATCCCCGGACAGGGGTGAATGATCACCAACAGTTGCACTGAGGGGGAGAGTCGTTAGCCAGGTAAAGGTCTGGGCAGCATTGAGGCTAAAACCAGGGATTTGCCAGGGAAAGAAGGCTGACTGAGATGAATTTGGATCTAATTCGGCTAAAGGGGTGGTGGAGTGGTAGGGCGTAAGGGCAAGGCTGCCCTCGATCGGGGCTTCTAGGGTGGGGGTTGCCTTGGTTTTGCGGGGGGTTGGGGGCGCGGCGATCGCGGTGGGCAGGCTCAGTTGCCAGGTTGCAGGGGTGAGGGAGTCGGCGATCGGGGGGTCAGTCAGGGAGCGAATCAGGGGTTCTAGGCTTTCAGGGTCTAAGGCTAGGGGGTGCTGGAGGGAAGTTTGTCCCGGACTCAGGAGTTGAGGCTGGACTTTGCGCCACGTTTCGCCCCACAGCAAAAATTGCCCGCTGATACTCCAAGTTCCATGTAAAATCGCCATACAATGCCACTACTCCTGCATAGAAAATCCCCATGTCCTGCACTCCCCTCCCCAGTCAAAATCCAGCCCTACCCTTGGGTTGCTTGCCAGTGTCAGCGCTGGAGGCTTTTCAAGGGGCAGTGCTGGGGGCCATTTTGGGAGAGCAGGGACTGTGTGCCCCTGGGCCAAGCTCTCCCCAGCATAACCAGAGCGACGATCGCAGTCAATTCCCAGGGGATGCTCAGCCGGAAGCCGCTGCTGTTTCTAGCCCAACGCTATCCCCCTATTTACAATTGCTGGGTCAGGCTCTCCAAGGCTATGGCGACCCGTACTATGGTGACCCTGAAAAGTTGACTACGCTTTCTCAGTCTCCTTTACCGTCTCTTTTGGGTCTTGATCCCAGTCTCTTAAGGACTGCTCTGGCTCAGGCTTTGGCTTATACCGATCGAGGCTGTCTTAAACCCCAATCCTCTCCTCAGTACCTTGCTCCAGGGGTGGCCACCAACCCAGCACTCACCCTTGCGATCGACTGTCTCCGTACTAGTCCCCACAGTTGGCTGCTGACGGTGCATCGCTGTTGGTGGCTCAGCGATCGGACGAGTCAGGATGCTGGGCATCTGGAGACCCCGATCGATCGCCCCCTCGCCACAACCCTAGCCGCAACCCTCTCCGGCTTTGCCCTCGGCTCCCGCGCCATCCCCCTCGCTCTGCAACAACAGCTTGCGCCTGAACGGCACCGATCGGCCCTCAACCTCGCCCAAACCTCCTTCCAAACCTGGGCCGGA
>JBMTWK010000021.1:0-14739 GCA_049452395.1 Prochlorothrix sp.
TGGATGAGGCGTTCCGCAAGCTTTTGTCCTAACCAACCCGTCACTTGCTATACGCATCCTACGGCAACTGACTGTGGCCTACTACTGTGGCCTACTGAGTATGAGCGGCTCGCTCACGATGCGGGCGAGATGCCCACACTCAAAAGGGGGTGAGAAGTTCCGCAGTGACACCCCTAGGCGAGAATCCGTTGCCGTAAGTGATAGCGATCGCCATGGCAGAGGATATGAACCCGCAGACCATGCAAACTGAGGGGATCGGTTGAGCTGACATTCGGCTCATTGGTGTGGCTCAAATCCTGGGGATCCACCACCGTCACGGTGCCCTTCCCCAAAACCTGAATCGTGCCATCCTGCTCCACCATGGCGCAGGTATCTTCATCAATGCCAATCCCAAGGCGATCGGGATACATCGACACCGCACTCATCAGCCTCGCCATGCGGTTGCGGTTGTGGAAGTGCTGATCCACAATCAACTCCGGCACAATGCTCAGGCCCGTGGCCATGTCCACCAAGGCACGGTTGGGAGATTCCCCGCTGCCGCCCCCGGCAATCATGTGGTGGCCCATAATGGCGGCTCCGGCACTGGTTCCCCCTAGGGTGATTTGCCCCATCTGTGCCCGCATCCGCACCGTGTCAATCAGGGCTGTATCTGCCAGCAGGGCACACAGTCGCAATTGATCTCCGCCCGTGAGAAACACGCCGGTACATTCTTCGGTCGCCCGCTGCCAGTAGGGATCGTTGCTTTGTTCGCGCTCCCGGATATCCAGCACCTGGACCGATTTGGCCCCCATGTCTTCAAAGATACTCACGTAGCGCCCACCCGTGACATTGGGTTCCCGCGAGGCCGAGGGGATAATGGCGATATACGCATCGGACCCTCCGGCACGGTTAAAGAAGGTGCGTAGGATTTCCCGCCCATGGACTTTATCTTCAGCTCCGCCGATGATCATGATGGCGGATTTCGTAGGCTGGAGCATATTTGAACTAAAACAATTGCAACTGCGGATCTAATTGCAACATAAAACCCCTAACAAGAACAATACATCAGCGCCCTGACGGGAACAATCTCCTCCCGATCGGGTTGGATCGATCGAAGGGGCGATCGCTGATTGAAGGGTTCCTGGTCTGGTTTTGCGTCGGTATCCATAGCGTAATCTGCTGGACCCCCTTTGGTTGAATCTGATCGGGAAAATTTAGCACTTCCCGCTTGGCTCCCGGTGTGGACCGTCTGGCTCTGACCCAGGGTTTTCCCATATCCTCGTAATGATCCTCTCTCTACCGATAACGCCCTTGCACGCTGATTGCCCCCCCAATGCCCCCGAACCGCAGCCCTTGCGGTTCGATATCCTCACCCTATTTCCCGACTTTTTCACTGCGCCCCTTGCCTCTGGCCTGCTGGGCAAAGCACTGAACCGCAACATCGCCCAAGTTCACCTTACGAACCCCCGCGACTTCACCACGGACAAGCATCGCAAGGTGGATGATGAACCCTATGGGGGCGGGGTGGGGATGTTGTTGAAGCCGGAGCCGTTGTTTGCGGCGGTGGAGTCGTTGCCGGTGTTGCCGCGCCGCAGTGTGATTTTGATGACTCCCCAGGGGGAGCGGATGGATCAGCGGGTGTTTGAGCGGCTGGCGCAGGATTTTGACCAGTTGGTGCTGATCTGTGGCCACTATGAAGGGGTGGATGAGCGGGTGCGGCAGCATTTGGTCGATCGGGAGCTGTCTTTAGGGGATTTTGTCCTGACCTGTGGCGAGATTCCGGCTTTGACCTTAATTAATGGGGTGGTGCGGTTGCGACCGGGTACGGTGGGTAAGGAGGAGTCCCTGAAAAAAGAAAGCTTTGAAAGCGGCCTGTTGGACTATCCCCAGTACACCCGTCCGGCGGAGTTTCGGGGCTGGGCGGTGCCGGAGGTGCTGCGATCGGGCAATCATCAGGCGATCGATCGCTGGCGACAGGAGCAACAAATTCAACGCACCCGCGATCGGCGGCCCGATCTGTACCAAACTTGGCTCCAAGAGCAAAATCCCGATGCCTCACCCTAGCAACTCCCCGGAAATCCCAGGAGATCCGTCGGTAAACTCCCAAATCCAGGCGTTGCCGGAGGCGGTGGTCCATGCGATCGCCGCTGGGGAAGTGATCGACTCCCTCGCGGCGGTGGTGCGGGAGTTGGTGGACAACAGTTTGGATGCGGGGGCAACGCGGATTCAGGTGGCGGTTTGGCCCGATCGCGGCCAAGTGCGTGTTTCCGACAATGGCCAGGGCATGACCTGGGGGGATTTGCAGGCAGCGGCCCAGCCCCACAGCACCAGCAAGATTCGGGAGGGGGCGGATTTATGGCGGATTTCGAGTTTGGGCTTTCGGGGAGAGGCGCTCTATAGCTTGGCCCAGATGGGGCGGTTGGAGATTTGCAGCCGATCGGCCTTGGATCCCCAGGCCCAGGGCTGGCGACAGGTCTATGATTTGGCCCCCGATCGATCGGCCCTCGATCGCCCCGCTCCCGAACCCTGCGCCATGGCACCGGGCACCATTGTCCAAGTCTCCCATCTGTTTGAACAGTGGCCCGCTCGTCGCCAAGCCCTCCCCAACACCGCCCAGCAACTCAAGGCCATCCAACACACCCTCCAAACCCTGGCCCTCTGCCATCCCACCCTCACCTGGGAGGCAACCCACAGCGATCGGCCTTGGTTCAGCCTGCGACCGGGCACCACGCCCCAGGATATTCTGCCCCAACTGCTCCCGTCGGTTCAGCCGTCGGACCTGCAATTTCTCTCCCTGGCTGTGACTCCCCCGGAGGCCGAGGACGGGCACCCCTCAAGGTTGGGGGATAGTCGATTCGAGCAGGACCATGCCCCCGTGGGCCGGGTTGGGCCATTAGAGGGGAGCCACGGGGGCACGACCCCTACCCAAACGGTTGATTCTGCCCCTGTCCCGGCGACCTTAGATGTGGTGGTGGGGTTGCCCGATCGTTGCCACCGCCGCCGATCGGACTGGGTAAAAGTGGCCGTCAATGGCCGCATGGTGCAAATGCCGGAACTGGAGCAGAGCATGATCCAAGCCTTTCGCCGCACCTTGCCCCGCGATCGCTTCCCGGTCTGCTTTGTCCACCTCCACCTCAGCCCCGACCACATCGACTGGAACCGCCACCCCGCCAAGCGCGAAATCTATTTGCGGCATCTGGACTTTTGGCAAACCCAAATCCAGCAGGCCATTGACCAAGCCTTGAGCTTTCGATCGGAGAGCCTAAACCAAGAGGGACAAACCCAGCGGGTGGGGCAGTTGCTCAAGGCGGCAGAACAGGCCCAGGGCTACGCGGCCCAGCGTCAGGCGCAGGGGCCGGTGTCGTTATCTGACGATTTGGGGGCGATCGAGGCGGGGGCCGATCGGGGTTGGTTCGATCGCCGGGATGACGACCCCGATCGGAGCAGTCCCAGTCCCCTAGGCGCAACGCTCCGCGCTATGGCCCAACTCCATCAAATGTATATCCTTGCAGAGCATCCGACGGGAATTTGGCTGATTGAGCAGCATATTGCCCACGAGCGGGTTTTGTTTGAGCAAATTCAGGATCGCTGGGAACTGGTGCCCCTCCAGTCGCCCTTGATTGTGGAGGATTTGAGCGATCGGCAAGTGGCCCAATTGCAGCGGCTGGGCATTGAGGTGGAGGTGTTTGGGGAGCAGGTGTGGGCGGTGCGATCGGCTCCGGCCTTGGTGGCCGATCGATCGGACTGTCGGGAAGCCATCCTCGAACTGAGCCGGGGGGGGGATCTCTCAGCGGCCCAAGCTGCAACGGCCTGCCGCAGTGCCATCCGCAATGGCCAAGTTTTGACTCTGCCGGAAATGCAACAATTGCTGGACCAGTGGCAACGCACCCGCAACCCCCGCACCTGCCCCCACGGTCGCCCCATTTGCCTAACCCTAGAGGAAAGCCGCCTCTCCCGCTTTTTCCGCCGCCACTGGGTTATCGGTAAGAGCCACGGGATTTAGGTCCGATTGTAGCGCTCCACATTAATCAACTGTTTGAACTCCTCAAACTGGACAAAATCCCCCGTCGTCGTCACTTGGCCCGTGGTTTGCAACTGCTGAAAATAGGACCGCACCGCCCCCACCGAGGCGAACAGACCCGACAGAGCATAGGCCAGCAGGCGATAGCCCATTGCCTCTAGTTCCTGGGCCGATAAACAGGGGGTTTTGCCCCCCTCAATCACGTTGGCCATGAGGGGCACCTCTGGAAAAGCCCGGACCACGGCCTCCAATTCTTCGCGGGACTGGGGCGCTTCCACAAAAATGACATCGGCTCCGGCGGCCTGGTACTGTCCGGCCCGATCGATCGCCGCCGCCAAACCCTCCACCGCCCGCGCATCCGTCCGCGCCACAATCACCAAGCCACTCTCTCCCCGTGCTTCTACGGCAGCCTTGAGCTTCTGCACTTGGTCTTCTACGGGGATCACCCGCTTGCCCTCAAAGTGTCCGCAGCGCTTGGGCCATTCTTGGTCCTCCAGAATCACGCCGCTGATGCCCCGCTCCACTGCCGTGGCGATCGTCCGCTTAACATTCAGTTCATTGCCATAGCCCGTATCCAGATCCGCAATCACCGGAATTTGCACCGATCGGGCGATATTTCCCGCCATTTCCAGCATTTCCGTCGCCGTCAGAAAGCCCATATCCGGCAGACCCAGCAAAGCCGCCGAGGTCCCAAAGCCACTGGTGAAAATGGCTTGAAATCCCGCACTTTCTGCCAATTTTGCGCCGATACAGTCATAGACGGCGGGGGCGGGCAGAAGGGTGGGTTGCTGGAGGGCGGTGCGGAGGGCTTGGCGGCGGGCAAAGGCGGCGTTAGACATGGGGGCGAGGTCGGGGGGGATAGGGTTAGGGGGGGGGAGAAAGGGGTGGGAACGGGGTAAGGGCGTTAGGGCGAGGGCAGTGGGGCCAGCGTTGGGACGGGATCAGACTAGAAGTCGGGATGGGATTGGGACGGGCTTAGGGGGGATACGGAGTGCGATGGCGATCGTAGGGCAAAACCCTTCCGTAGGACTACACAACCCCGAAATTGCAAAAGTCGGGTGGTTCTCCGGGTGTCAACCGCCTGTAACGACTGTTACATTATGTTGCAGTTGAGACAGAGATTCTTGACAGCCATCCCTACACCCTCAGAGCTGATTTATAAAGTAAATCTTAAGAGAGCTGAAAGCACTGTAGTGAAGGGGTTGTAGCGATTCGGTACTCAAAAACACTATTTTGCAAAACCCCTGCTATGACTGCGTTTCAGCGACTTCGTAAATCAGCTCTCAAACCCAAACCCATGTATAACCCTACCTTTAACACCACCCCCGCCTTCCTCCAAAAAGTTCTCGTTCAAAGCAATCCCTTGGCCGTTCTGGATACGATTTGGGATCGCCTCTCGATGGCCCGTAAGGCTCAGGTGGAGAGCGTTCAGGAGTTGGACATTTTGGAGACGCAGTATCGGGAAAGCTTCATCAAGAGTCTGAAAACGATTTTGGCCGATCTCTATCTCTATCAAGGCGAGATCGATGGTTCCATGACTCCCTGCTTGCGGAAATCCCTGCGGCGGGTGCAGCGCTACTATGGGATGCCTGCAACGGGTCGTTTAGACCCAGAAACTTGGCAAGCGGTGGTTTTGTTAACCCGCTAAGCCTCCTGGTGCTTAAACTTCCAGCCACATCAAGCTAGCTGTTGGGTTTTTCCCTTCTATAAAGTAGGCGTTGGGTTCCCCAACCCAGAGCAGTCTCATTGAAGCGTTGTCGCGCCTTTAACTCAGCGAAGTGACCCGCGACAGTAACGAAAAGACCCCAAAAACCAGCAAAACCACGCCACTTGTGGGTGTAATCCAGCCTGACCACCGCCGCAGGGACAGTAACCCCTTCAGCGTCGCCAAAAACGTTCCCGCCAAAACCAAGGGCAGCACATAGCCCACCGCATAGGCCAGTAACAAGACTCCGCCCAGTAGGGGATCTTGAGAAGCAGAAATCCAGGCCAAAATTGTGGCGAGAACGGGAGTGCTACAGGGTGACGCAACTAAACCAAAGGTCAGGCCCAAGCTATAGGACCGCAGACTTGGCGGCCAATTTTCAGGAATTTGCTCTACTCCGCCTAAATTCGGCAGTCTTAACGGCAGGACTTCCAGTAAGTTCAGCCCCATGACGATCGCCACCAAACTTACCGCCACAGATAAGCCCCAGCCAATTTGGCCATAAACCCGCCCCAGCACCGCCGCCCCAATGCCCAACGCGGCCAAGGTGGTCGCTAGACCCAGGGCAAACCAGGCCGACTGCTGGGCGGCTTGCCAACGGTTTTCGGAGCCGTAGCCGCCAATGTAGCCCAGGGTGATGGGCAGCATGGAGAGCATACAGGGGGTGAGGCTGGTCATGAGTCCGGCCACCATCAGCACCCCAATGCTCCAAGGGCTAATTTGGGTTAACTGGAGGCTAACCCACTGGTTGGCAAGCTGCTCCAAGGTATAGAACTGGGTTTGTAGGGTTTCGAGCATGGGAACCTCCAGATGCGGTTAATCTTATGGCTGTCAATGTTCTTGAAGAAATGTTGCAGAGTTTGTAAAGTTACGTTACTATAGAGCCAAGCAAGGATAAACCTCAACAGTAAACCTCTGCTTGACCCAAAGCTACGCTCAACCGAGAGGGTAGCCAAAGGTTAAAGCCTTTCGGGCGAACTCATCGGTGAGTCGTGCAAGCGATTCCCATTCACGAATCACGAATTGGAGACACGAATCATGGAAAGCAAAGAAACCAAGTACGGCTTTACAAATCTGGCTGAGACCTGGAACGGTCGTCTTGCCATGCTGGGCTTCATCATCGGTTTGGCCACTGAATTGCTGACCGGCCAAGGTGTGCTGTCCCAACTGGGCTTGATGTAATCTCAGTTTTATTCCAAGTTTTAATTTTTTTCCCCGCTATGTTCCTGGGGACATAGCCAAAGAATTTTAACGATCGCTGGAGCCATTGTCGTTAAGTTCTTTGTTCCTCCTAGGCAGACAGATAGATAGACGAATTTATAAGCCCTGGTTAATCCAGGGCTTTTTTTTGTTGTGGGTTGAGGGTACGGGTTTGCAGCGCGTTGCGATCGGCAGCTTGAGGCTATCCTTGGGGGCATCCCGATTGAGAAGCCCTCACCCTAAATCCCTCTCCCAAAGCGGGCGAGGGACTTTGAAAACTCTTGCTCCCCTTCGCCCGTCGTGGGAGAAGGGGCTGGGGGATGAGGGGCAGATTTGCGAAATTGGGGTGCGTCGCTATCCTTTTCCCCCAAACCAACGGAAAAAGTTAGGTTCTTGGCGCATGGCTGCAAAATCACGCCGGTTTTGGGCTGCGGTGGTGTTGTACCAATGGCAGTGGGCTGTGAAGGCTTCTCGGTGCTGGACTTCTTGGTGAAACTCGTGGGCTAGGAAGTGGTGGGCGATCGCATCCTCCGCTGGGGGTGGCGCAGGTTGGATCCAGGGCAGAGCGTTGAGGTCATTCATAGGCGATCCATTCTCACGTCCATTTATTGTGAAGGAGATCGGAAGGTCGTGCCACTCGGTGTTGCGATTTTGAGGCCGCGATCGGGGTGCTGCGATTTTTAAGCCACGATCGTCGTCTTCATCACCAACCCGTCATAAAACTTCAGGAAGAGATCCCGATCGAAACCGGGATCCTGTGGGACGATTGAGAAAACTGACTCCAGCTAGGATCCCACTTCCCAAGCCCTGATGATCCCCAAGACTGGAGTTGGTGTGAAAGTTACCCCCCTCTCTAGCACTTTGGGTCTCACTTTTGCCGCGTTGCCGTTGATACCCTACCCTTCATCATGATTAATCCCACTACTCCGCCAGAGGACACCACTCGCCCAGAATCCCTGTCTGCTGCAACGCCAGGGTCACACCGGGCAGCGCCGGAAACTGAGGATACAGCGCCCAAGACACCCGGTGAACCCACTGCAACCCCAAAGACCAAGGCTGCGAAAACTAAGGCAACAAAAACTAAATCAGCCAAGGTAAAGCCAACCAAGGCTAAGGTCAATAAAGCTAAGGCCGCTAAAACTACGGCTCAGGCCGAGAAATCCCCAGAAACGGAGGCAGAGACTGCTCCGGCGGCAACCTCTGGGACGGGGGAGGCAGAAGGTGCTGAGGTTGCAACTAGCGCAGCAGGTACGCCTGCAACGACAGAAGGCGAAGCTGCGAGGGTGACGAATTTCAAGGAAGAGGGTGCCATTGCAGAAGGCGCAACAGCGGGACTTACAGCCGAGGAAATCCTGCCGGAAGCAGTGATAACCGAAGAAATCGCACCGGAAGCAGTTATCACAGCCGAAATTGCAGCCGAAGAAGGTGCAACCGAAGAAGTCGCAGCCGCAGACGTTGTAACCGAGGGAAGCACAACTGAAGCAGTCACCGCCGCAGAAGGGGCAAGCGGGGGAATTGCAGCCGAAGAAGGCGCAGTGGCAAATCTAGCGGTGCCAACTGCTGAAACGGCGGTGAATCTATCCGAGACCGCAGAACTTGAGGCCAGAGACGCGCAAGGTGACCCGTCCGAACTCGCTTCGATCGAGGTTCTGCCTGTGGCAACAGCAGCGGCCCCAAGTCAGCCCGGAAAAGGGAAGAAAAAGGGCCAGAAAGCAGCAGCTAAAGGCGCTGTCCCCAGCAAGTCTCCCGGCAAAATTCCCGATAAAACCCCTGGCAAACCCCCTAAGGAAAAAGCGGCGAAAGGTAAGAAACACGGGCTGAAAAAGTCAAAATCTGCCCCTGAGCCGGAAGCTACAAGTCCCGATCTAGCTCCCGCTACTCCGGACCTTTCCCCCCTGGCGATTGCGGAAGCGGCTGCCCAGGCTGCGATCGATCGTGCCCTCGCTGCCCCGCCCGTGCCAACTGAGGATCTCACCCCCTTGGCTGTCCCCTCTACCTTGCGGGTTGTGGTCTATGGGGCCATTCAGCAGCATTTTCGCAAAACGACCAAGGCCCGCAAAGCCGTGCTGGAGGACAGCGACCCCGAACCCCTGCACCAAATGCGCGTTGGGCTGCGTCGCCTCCGCAGTGTTTTGTATACCTTTGATGGGGTGATGGAGATTCCCAAACCCGGTCAATGCCGAGCTTTGGCGGACCTTTCCCGCTGTTTGGGCAGTGTGCGAGATTTGGATGTGTTGCAGGTGGACCTGAGCCGCCGGACCCTGCCCCACTTGCCGACCAAGGAGCAAAAGCGCCTTGAAAATGTCCTGCGCCAAATTCAGCAGCAGCGGCAGCAGCAGTTTCGGGTGATGGAAGTGGTGCTGGTGGGCGATCGCTACAAAGCCTTTAAGCAAACCTACCGCACTTGGTTAGAGGAGCCAAAATACACGGTTTTGGCGGATCTCCCCTGGGAAACCGAATCCCTGGATTTGCTGCTGTCGCTGTTCTGTTCTTTATTTCGCCATCCCGGTTGGTGCTTTGGCACTCAGGTTTGCCAGGATCAACTTCAGGTTTTGCCCTGGGCCGAACATGGCCCCGCCTTAGCACCGCTGTTGCAAAACCCCGATCGTAGCCAGCAGCTCCATCACCTGCGCAAGACCATTAAACGGGTCCGCTACCAAAGTGAGCTATTTTTACCCCTCTATGGCCCCAGTTTGGGAGAATTAGTCCAGGATCTGAAGCGGGCGCAGGAAATTTTGGGCCAGTGGCAGGATCTTCAGGTGCAACAGGCTACGATCGATCGCTATCTTAAAAAAGAGATTGATACCCATTTACCGGACCTGGTGCAACTGTTTGCGACCCATCAAGCCGAAATCTGGCAGCAATGGCAACCGCTCCAGCAACAGTACCTCGATCCCCAGTATCGTGCCCGCGTTCGGCGGATCCTGATGCAGGTTGCCGAGCCAAGTGGTTTTGGTGCAGGGTCGCAATAGTCCGGATAACCGCAAGGGTGCAACGAGGGGTGAAGCAAACCGTCATTGTAGCCTGGGGACCGGGCTGCTATGGGTCATCCCTCGCCTGAACATTCGCCGTCAGAGAATAGCACTATGCTGTGGCAAATCCTTAAAGACCTCCTCTTTCCCAGTCAATACATGCCCCATGGGTACTGTTATCTCTGGCAAGTGCCCCTGGTCAGCCTTCATGTGATTAGTAATCTCTTCATTGCCCTTGCCTATTTTTCGATTCCCGCCCTCTTGCTCTATTTTTTGCGGGAACGCAGCCATACCCCCATCACGGGACTGGTGCGGCTGTTTGGGGCATTTATCCTCTTTTGCGGCGTGGGGCACCTGATTGATATTTGGACGCTGTGGCAGCCGGTCTATTGGCTGGCGGGCTGGGAGCGGGCGGGCACGGCGATCGTCTCCTGCTACACGGCGGGGGTTTTGGTGACCAAAATCCCGATTTTCTTGTCCTTAAAAAGCCCTGACGAGCTAGAAGCCCTGAATCAGACCCTGATGCAGGAGGTGGCGGAGCGAAAGCGGGCTGAGGCTGCCCTTGCCGCCATGAACCGAGAGTTGGAGCAGCGGGTGCAGGAGCGCACCCAGGCATTAACGGAAAGCAATGCGGCCTTGGGGGCGGAGGTGCAAAACCGCATTTCTAGCCAACAGATTATCCAAGCCCGGAGTCAGCGCCTAGCCCGTCAGCAGTGGGGCTTGGGGGAAGTGGTCCGCCGCGAGGTGATTTATTCAGGTGATTTAACGGCTGCTTTTCAGGAACTCAACTATCTGGCTACGACGGTGCTGGAGGTTGAGCGAGTCAGCATTTGGCTCTATAACGCCGATCGCACTGAATTGCTTTGCTATGACCTCTATGAAAAAGAGGCCGATCGCCACAGTAGCGGTACGATCCTATTGCCCAGTGACTATCCCTCCTATTTCCAAGCAATCCACCAAGACTGGGTTTTGGTGGCTAATGATGCCCTGAGTGATCCTCGGCTGGCGGAATTGGCGGAAAACTATCTGCAACCGCTCCAAATTCTGGCCATGCTCGATACAGCGGTGCGATCGGCGGGGCGAGTGGTGGGAGTGCTGTGCTTGGAGCATGTGGGCGATCGGCACACCTGGGAAGTGGACGAGCAGAACTTTGCGAGTTATCTGGCAACCGCTGTTTCCCTGGCTCTGGATGCCTACGAGGGCAAGCGCCAGCAGGAAGCGCTCCAAGAAGCTAAGGAAATGGCCGTATCGGCAAACCGGGCTAAAAGCAAGTTTTTGGCCAATATGAGCCATGAGCTACGCACCCCCCTCAACGCGATTTTGGGCTTTACCCAACTGATGGTGCGCGATGACTCGCTGCCCTACCAACATCGCCAGCCCGTGGAGATTATTAACCGCAGTGGCCAGCACCTGATCGACCTGATTAATAGCATTCTCGAAATGTCCCAAATTGAGGCCGATCGGGTCAGCTTTGAGCCAGAGCAGTTTAATCTGCACACGCTGTTTGAAGGGGTCTGTAGCCTGTTTGAAGTCAAAGTTGCCAACAAAGGGCTAACCCTGAGCCAGCAGGTGGAATTTGAGCGGGAACTGGATCTGGTGACCGATCGCAAAAAACTGCAACAGGTCTTGATTAACCTCATTGGCAACGCCCTCAAATTCACCCACCAAGGCCAGATTGATCTCATTGCCCAAATTTTGAGCGGGACCGATCTACCCGAAGACCTGCAAGCCAAGGTGCAGTGGCCCAACCCGCTGACCGCAGCGGGGGATCTGCATTTCCCGATGGTGTTGCGGATTGACGTGCGGGATACAGGACCGGGCATCGCCCCGGAGGAACTGGCCGTCTTGTTTGAAGCCTTTTCCCAAACCCAAACGGGGATTGAGTCCGGGGAAGGCACGGGTTTGGGCCTGTCCATTAGCCAACGCCTGTCGCGGGTGATGGGGGGCCAAATTGGGGTCCACAGCCAAGTGGGCCAAGGCACAACCTTTCAGATTTATCTGCCGGTTTATGGGGTTGCCCAGGCTAAAGACAACACGGTTTCCCTAAAAACCTACCGCATTGTCAAGCTTGCGGCGGATCAGCCCCCAGTTCGCATTCTGATCGTGGAGGATCGGCTGGAAAATCGTCTGCTGCTCCAGGAACTGTTAAGCAGAGTTGGGTTTCAGGAGCTGCGAGAGGCATTAAACGGGTCTGAGGCAGTGCTTCAGTGGGAACTATGGCAACCCCATCTGATTTTGATGGATATGCGGATGCCGGTCATGGATGGAATTACAGCTACCCAGGAAATTCGTGCCCGCCTGCACCGCCGCCAGGAAGCGGGAGAAGCGGTGCAAACTCCGGTGATTATTGCCTTAACGGCCAGTGCCTTTGCCAATGAACGCCAGGAAATGCTATCGATCGGCTGTGATGACTTTGTGAGCAAGCCCTTTCAGGATGACGATCTGCTCGGTAAGATTGGGCTACAGTTGGGGCTGCAATTTGTGCGCCAAGTCATCCAGCCCGCTGCGAACGCTAGACCGATCGCAGCCCTCCAACCGGCAGATCTGCAAGTGATGCCCAACCCGTGGTTAGTCCAGCTTTGGAATGCCTGCATTCAGGGCAATGATCTAGTATTATTGGACCTTTTAAAGCAAATTCCGCCGAAATATGACTCTTTAGCCCTACAACTGCGCCACTTAATCCATGAGTTTCAGTTTGAGGACATTATCTACCTCATTGACGCGCTGAAGCTGGAGGAACTGAGCGATCGTGAAACCGTGTAGCCCGCCTCAAACCCGTCGCCCCTAGCGAAGAGCCAACTTGCCAATATGGTTAAAATTCTCCATCTTTCTGATATTCACCTCGGTAGCGGCTTTGCCCATGGCTATATCAACCCAGCAACGGGTTTAAACACCCGTTTAGAGGATTTTGGCGAGAGTTTGCGCCTCAGCCTCGATCGGGCCATTGCGGAACCCGTGGATCTGGTGCTCTTTGGCGGGGATGCCTTCCCCGATGCCACCCCCCCGCCCTATATCCAGGAAATTTTTGCGGCCCAGTTTCGGCGCTTGGTGGATGCCCAAATTCCTACGGTGCTGCTGGTGGGCAACCATGACCAACATACCCAGGGCCAGGGGGGCGCGAGTCTTTGTATTTACCGAACTTTGGGGGTTCCGGGCTTTATTGTGGGCGATCGGCTAGAAACCCACCACATTACCACTCGCAGCGGTCCTGTTCAGGTGATTACGCTGCCCTGGCTAACCCACTCCACTTTGCTCACCCGCCCGGAAATGGAGGGCCGCTCCTTGGGCGATGTTAATCAGCAGTTGCTCGATCGTTTGGCCTTGGCCCTAGAGGGGGAAATTCGTCAGTTAGATGTCACGATTCCCACGGTGCTGCTGGCCCATGGAATGCTGGATACGGCTAAATATGGGGCTGAGCGCTATCTAGCGGTGGGAAAAGGCTTTACGTTGCCACTATCCTTAGTGACGCGCCCGTGTTTTGACTATGTGGCCCTGGGTCATGTTCACCGCCATCAGGTGCTGTGTCAGGAGCCGCCGGTTGTCTATGCGGGCAGTCTCGATCGGGTGGATTTCAGTGAGGAAAAAGAAGAGAAGGGCTATGTGCTGATTGAGATTGGGGAAGCCCTAGAGGAGGAGGATCAAGAAAATGGGGCAAAAACAGTGCAATTTGAGTTTTGCCCGCTGCCAGTGCGGCCTTTCCGGACCATTAAGGTTAACTTGACCGAAAAAACAGATCCCCAAGCGGTTTTGCTCAAGGCGTTGGCGAAGGCTGAGCTACAGGATGCGATCGTGCGTTTAGTCTATCGGGTGACGGCTTCGCAGTTGGCGGCGATTGACCTTAATCCGCTCCGGGAAGCCCTCAGCCTTGCCCACAGCTATACGATTCAGCCGGAGTTGGTGAACCCCAGTGCAGCGCCTCGGTTGCCGGAGTTGGGGGAGGGGCAGGAGTTGAGTCCGTTGGAGGCGTTGGCGGCCTATGTGGCGAGCCGATCGGAGTTGGCGGAGTTGGCGGAGGATATGATTGAGGCGGCAGAGGTGTTGTGGTTGGGGGAGGCGGAGCCACGATCGGGGGACCGATCGGTGCTCAAGGTGAGGGCACAGGAGGCGGGGGAGGACTACAGCACCGAGGGGTTAACACCATCGGATAAAACCCAACTGCGGCTGCTCTAGGCTTAGATTAGTTGGGTGTATCCCACTTTGGAAGATCTTGGTAGGGGTCGTGCCCCCGTGCCGACCCTCTTCAGTCCAAAACCAGGGCAACCACGGGGGGTTTGCCCCTACCCAATGGTTTAATCTAGCTAAATTGAGATGGTCCCCACTCAGTTCGCTCAAGTTTGGCTACGTTGTAGTGCTGTTTCGATCGCTAAGCTCACAAAAGACTCGATCGACCCTAAATCCTGGCGAATTTCAATTTTTTTGACAATTCTTAGATATTCTGCAACCGGCATGGCGATCCCCCTCCAATAAGCCGTCACGAAATAATCACCAGAATGAGGATGTCGATGTTTACGACTTTGGGCTGGGGCCGTAAACTGACCACTGCTGATCTCATTTTCTGTAACCACTTTGTAACCCTTAGAATTCTTGGGTAAATAGCCAATAAACTGCACCTGGTCATCCTGAAGCCAGATTTTCATCATATTCGTTCGACAAATAGGCGGATATCTGATTCCAGTGCTAAAGGGTAGCCATAGGTAGAGATCGAGTTGTTCCCGTTTTGTGTCCCAACCCACTTCTGCAATGGGATAGCGCTTGGTCCGCTGAAAGCGAATCGCCTTACCGTCTACCACTTCATCCAGCTTTAGATTCAGGGGTATCGCACTAATTATGTATAAAATGTACTTGACAAAGATCCAGATTTA
>JBMTWK010000022.1:0-14466 GCA_049452395.1 Prochlorothrix sp.
GGGAAAGCTTCTGTGGACCAGAGGGCTGTGGAATCTAGATAACCTAGACCTCAAACAGACCTCAAAGGTCGGAGGATGACTCCGGCACTCTAGGCAACCGTAGGCAACGGGCGATCGTCCTTGCTCGGTTGCCTTTTTCTATTGATCCAGTACCCGGTAACGTATCTTAGGGGCGGGTTTACCCCAAAAAAACTGCCACCCACCAGCCAATCCCAAAAACCCGCCCTCTTTTATTCAAAAACCCCCGCCACCCACCCACCAATCCCAAAAACCGGCCCTCTTGCGCCCCAATTCCCCAAGAGGGCCGGAAAACCCGGCTCCTACATCTGGCAGATCAGAACATAGGGTTCTGAGGAAGAAGGGTATGGAGATGGGTGGTTGCGATTGAATCGCGATCGCCCGATCGAAGACTGCAAGGACTGCTATACAATCTAAAGGCTGTGCAGAACCTGGGTTTACAAGACTAGAGCTAACGTTATGGCCGACACCTTCTTATTCAATGCCCTTAGAGAAGCGACCGACGAAGAAATGGGTCGTGACCCCCGCGTGCTGGTGTTGGGGGAAGATGTGGGCCACTATGGTGGATCCTATAAAGTCACCAAAGATCTTTATCAGAAATATGGCGATCTGCGATTGCTGGACACCCCGATCGCCGAGAACAGCTTCAGCGGCATGGCCGTCGGCGCTGCCATGACCGGGCTGCGGCCCATTATTGAAGGCATGAACATGGGCTTTTTGCTCCTCGCCTTCAACCAAATCGCCAACAACGCCGGAATGCTGCGCTACACCTCCGGCGGCAACTATAAAATCCCCCTCGTCATCCGGGGACCGGGCGGAGTTGGTCGCCAACTGGGGGCCGAACACTCCCAGCGCTTGGAAGCCTATTTCCACGCCGTACCGGGGCTAAAAATCGTCGCCTGTTCCACCCCCTACAACGCCAAGGGTCTGCTCAAGGCCGCGATCCGGGACGACAATCCGGTGCTGTTTTTCGAGCATGTGCTGCTCTATAACCTCAAGGAAAACCTCCCCAGCGAAGAATACCTTTGCCCCCTGGACAAAGCCGAACTGGTGCGCCCCGGTAAAGATGTCACGATCTTGACCTACTCCCGGATGCGCCACCATGTTGTCCAAGCCGCCAAGACCCTGGTCCAAGAGGGCTACGACCCCGAAATTATTGACCTGATTTCCCTCAAGCCCTTCGACTTTGAGACGATCGGAGCCTCCATTACCAAAACCCACCGGGTCATCATCGTCGAAGAATGTATGAAAACCGGCGGCATTGCTGCTGAGCTGATGGCCTGCATTAACGAGCGCTTCTTTGATGAACTGGATGCGCCCCCGGTGCGTCTCTCGTCCCAGGACATTCCCACTCCCTACAATGGAACGTTGGAGAATTTGACGATCGTCCAACCGGTCGCGATCGTCGAGGCCGTCAAGAAAATGGTTGCAGGCGGCTACTAAGGCAAACCCAGCCGTCTCGATTCTCACCCTTCATTAACCTGTGGATTGGGCAGGGGTAAGCCCCAGCGCTGCCCCCACCCACCCATCCCTTGACCCTCGTCCTAGCCCCTTCGTCCTACATTTTTGTTCTATGGGTAAACAGCGTGGCCTTCTGGTCCTCATTGCCGTTTTGGTGGCCGGTTCTATTTTTATCCTGCTCCAATATCCCCTTCAGTTGGGCCTCGACCTGCGGGGCGGATCCCAGCTTACGATTTTGGTAAAGCCGACGGAAGAAATTCCTGAAGTGACTGAGCGGGAGCTAGAGGCCGTCATTCGGGTGGTCGAGAACCGGGTCAATGGGCTGGGGGTTTCCGAGCCGATCGTCCAGTCGGCGGGAGCGGACCAAATTTTGGTGCAGCTACCGGGGGTGAGCGACCCAGAGCAGGCGGAGCGGGTTTTGGGCGGAACGGCCCAGTTGGCCTTCCGGGAGCAGTTACCGGGCACCGAGGAGTTACTGCGCATTGAGCGCCAAGTCTTGGCGGAGCATCTCCTAGAGCGGCAGAAAATTCTGTTTACGGAAACGGGCGCACCCAATCCCAAGCCGGATCCGGAGGCTCTCGCCGCCAACCAGGCCAAAATTGACCAAAGCCGACAGGCGATCGCCGACCTCTTCAAACCGGCGGAGCTAACCGGGAAATACCTTAAGGATGCTGGCCCCCAAGCAACCCAGACCGGCGGCTGGGAAATTTATCTGCGCTTTAACGGAGAAGGGGGCGACCTGTTCGCCGAAATTAGCAAAAACTTAGCAGGGACAGGCCGATCGATCGGCATCTTCCTCGACAGCGACCTGATTAGCAGCCCGGTGGTTGGCCCAGAATTTGCCCAGGCTGGGATTACCGGCGGTGCAGCGGTCATTACCGGCAACTTTGACGCAGAGACAGCCAACGACCTGGGGATCCAACTGCGGGGCGGCTCCCTGCCTCTCCCTGTGGAAGTCGTGGAAAACCGCACCGTGGGCGCAAGCCTCGGCCAAGAAAGCATTCGCCAGAGCATCTATGCGGGACTGGGGGGGCTGATCCTGGTCTTGATCTTTATGGTGGCCTACTACCGGCTCCCTGGGGCGATCGCCGACCTGTCCCTGTTGGTCTACAGCCTGCTCACCCTTGCCGCCTTCGATCTCCTTGGCGTAACCCTGACCCTACCGGGCATTGCTGGGTTTATCCTCAGCATTGGCATGGCTGTAGATGCCAACGTCTTGATTTTTGAGCGTACCCGCGAGGAACTGAAGGCCGGGAAATCCCTGTATCGATCGGTGGAATCCGGCTTTTACCGCGCCTTTAGCAGCATTTTAGACAGTAACGTCACCACCCTCATCGCCTGTGGGGCGCTCTTCTACCTGGGGAGCGGCCTTGTCAAGGGCTTTGCCCTGACCCTGGCGATCGGCGTGCTCACCAGTATGTTCACCGCCATTACCTGCTGCCGCACCCTCCTCTTCACCGCCATTAGCCTGTCCAGCCTCCGCAACAACCTCGCCCTCTTTCTCCCCCAATCCACCAACGCCTAACCCGACCCCCTACTCAGATACAGCATGAGACTCAATATCATCCAGCAACGCAAACTCTGGTGGGTAATTTCCGCCACTCTGATGGTACTGAGCCTGGGAGCCATGGCCTTCTCTTGGGCGACCCTCGGCTCTCCAGTGCGGTTGGGCCTCGATTTTATTGGGGGAACCCGTCTCCAGCTTGAACGCGCCTGTGATGCCGGGGCCAACTGTAGTACCCCCCTCACCCCCGGAGACCTGCGATCGATCCTCGCCGAGCAAGACTTGGCCAGCAGCAGCGTCCAGGTTCTGGGCAGCGAAGGGAACGGCATTCTGATTCGTACCGGCAACCTCAACGTCGATCAGCGCACCCAACTGGAGCAAGGTCTCGCCACAGCCTTTGGCCCCTTCGACCCCGCCAAAACCCAAATCGACACCGTTGGCCCCGTCATCGGCAAACGGCTGCTCCTAGCCGGGATTCTCTCCCTGCTGGTCTCCTTTGTCGGCATCATCCTCTACCTTACTGTCCGTTTCCAACTGGACTATGCCGTCCTCGCCATCTTGGCCCTCTTCCACGATGCCCTGATTACCACCGGGGCCTTTTCCCTGCTCGGCCTGAGCACCGGTTTAGAAATCGATAGCCTCTTTTTAGTCGCCCTGTTGACGATCGTCGGCTTCTCCGTCAACGACACCGTGGTTATCTACGATCGCATCCGAGAAACCATTCAAATTAACCCCAACCGCCCGATCGACCTCATCGTCGATGAAGCCGTTAACCAAACCCTAGGCCGCTCCATCAACACCACCCTCACCACCCTCCTGCCCCTCGTCTCCATCTTCTTCCTCGGCGGCACCACCCTCAAAGACTTCGCCCTCGCCCTAATCATCGGCTTCATCCTCGGAGCCTACTCCAGCATCTTTGTGGCCAGTTCTCTCCTCAGTTGGTGGCGGGAGCGATCGGAAACCCCCGCTGACCCCAGCCTAGCCACTGAGTCCCTGGCTACCGACGCGATCGACGCTCCGCCCTCTGATCTTTAAAAGATCCCGAAAAGATCCCGCCAGATCCCTCAGGTCCATGCCCTCATTCCCTTGAAAACGGGTTGAGGATTGCTTCAGGATTCTTCAGGATTGCCCCAGAATTGACCCATGATCACCCCCCCACCCACACCGCCGCCCAGCCCACCCTTGCCGCCCTCGCTCCCGGCCCAGTGGCTCCAGCAGCACATTGCTGACCCAGCCGTCTGTCGGGCTGCCTTTCGCCTCCATCAGCTTCAGGTGCGCTTGCGCTGGTTTGGCCATGGGGTGTTGTGGCTGGTCCTGCTGCCCCCCAGTCTTTGGGCCTTGTCCCCAGAATTTGAGCTATGGAGGGAAGCACTGACCTGGGCCGCTGTGCGCTATGGTTTGCTGGGCCATCCTTGGGCCGCTGCGGCGCTCTTCTTCCTCATCGCCACAACCCTAGAAACCCTTCTCTGGCAAGGCCGCAACATTCTTTTGGGAATGCCCCGCCGTGAGGTGCTGCGTCTAGCTGAACAGGTCCAAACAATTCAAGAAAAGGGGTCGGGACATTGGCTTTGGCCCTGGCTGTGGGGACGGGATCCCTGGCCCTAGGGGACCGGGACCAAAGCTGAAAAATTTTTTCTACCAAAGCTTGTCATTCTGTCCCAAACCCGTGCTATGATCAAAAGCCGTTGAACGAAATGGGTCGGTGCCCGAGTGGTTAATGGGGGCGGACTGTAAATCCGCTGGCTACGCCTACGTTGGTTCAAATCCAACCCGGCCCATCCTTCAACGCTTTAGGTCTCAAGCTCGGCCCAAGGCTGTCTGCCAAGACCTAAATCCCTGCCCATGTAGCTCAGTGGTAGAGCACACCCTTGGTAAGGGTGAGGTCACGAGTTCAAATCTCGTCATGGGCTTTCTTAACTTTGCTGTATGCCTAAGCTGCCGCCCAAGGACTATATCCAGGTTGTGGAATTTCCGATCGCCATCACCCTAGAGCCGATCGGCGTGATTCACTCCCCCTACAAAGAGCGCCACGGCACCCCTCGCCAATCCCAACTGCGATCGGCCCCCCCAAGCTACCAGCCCGCGATCGCCCAAGTTGAACTATTTCCCCACCGCATCCCCCCGATCGCCTTGCAGGACCTCGACGGTTTCGATCGCATCTGGCTGATTACCTGGCTCCACCTCAACCAATCCTGGAACCCCACCGTTAAACTCCCGCGCGGCAACCGCAAAGTCAGCCACGGCACCCTCGCCACCCGTGCCCCCCACCGCCCCAACCCGATCGGCCTCAGCGCTACCCGCCTCCTCCAAGTCGAAGGCTTAACCCTCACCGTCGAAGGCATCGATTTACTGGACCAAACCCCCGTCCTAGACCTAAAACCCTATATTCCCTACTGTGATGCCTTTCCAGGGGCACGCAGCGGCTATGTAGACCGCCTAGAGTCCCAGGGAAGCCATGAGGTTGATGTTTTTGGGCGCGATCGGCCCCAGGAGCCTCCCCAGTCCGATCGTGAATCCGGTTAACCCTTTCCCCAGCCCCTCTTGCGCAAACTTAGGTTAAAAAACGCCCCAGGTTGGATTTGAACCAACGACCGATCGCTTAGAAGGCGATTGCTCTATCCCCTGAGCTACTGGAGCAGACACAGCTTTCGCTGCCTTGAGTCCCAACGAGAGCGCCCGGTGCAGGTCACTCGCCTTAAGGGACTCGCCTTAGACGACCCGCCTCCGGTGACCCATTTTTTAAGCACTGAATCCCAGCGCCCTGGATCGCAGCAGGCACAGCAGCGGCTTTCGCACTAATACCCACTGCTGCTTCTATCATAACAAATCTCCTGGGCCGAAAAAGCGCCCATCTGTCCTGAAAGCATTACACTAGGTTAGGTTTTGTCTACAGCCTCCTGAGCCGGGTGCTAGGTTCTTTTAGGGAGTTTCCGGGGCCGCGATCTCAATGTTTCGCGCCTTTGCCACCCCCTACCCCCTCGCCCAGCCGCTCCCCTTCTCCAACTTCAGCAAAGATTTGCGAACAACAGCCTGTACCCTCCAGCCGCACAAAAACGCTAAGCTTCTGGTAGCCTGCCAGTCTGACACCCTCTAACAGCAACCTCAGGCAGCGACCTTAGGTCAGAGGAGGGGACCGATCGGCGGTGGAACCCCCACATCGCGACTGCTCCAGCGAGTCGTCCTGTTCTTCTCCAAGGGGAAAAAGTTTTGTGGGGTCTGCCCTTCTGGAGGTTTCTAGAGTAGTCTAAGATGTCACCCCTAGAACTCGCTCCTTACACTCTATGCCCAGCTTTAAGGTGGTCGTTTAGCTTCTAACCTTCATCGTCAATCGGCAGTGCCATGTTTATCCTCAAACGACAGGATGTTGAAATTTCTAACATTCAACACCCCAAGCGAGATCAAAAAATCCCGATCTTGAGTTATCAAGGACAAACTTTTCGGCTGGTTAATGTCTTCAGTGCAGCGCAAGCTGAGGAAGCGAGGGCATTTTGGCGCGAATTGACGGATAACCAGGGAAAAGCTTGTGTTTTGCTCGAAGAACCAGAACGCTTTAGCATATGGGGCAAAGTCGTTCTCGAACAGCTCCACGAAGAGGGGGGCGACGGGGGAACAAAAGGGATTTTCTTTGTGCAAGCAGTGTTGCTTTTGCTGCAAACCGTCTATTTTGATGTGGAAGACCTATTGGGGGGTCGTCAAGTCAGTGCCTTTGAGAAAGATGTCATTGATATTTTCAAGCAATGGCACTTCCCCCAAACTGATTCGCGGGAAGCCGTCAATCAGCTTCTGACCGGCGACCCCCTTGCCGCCACCAACCTTCCGGAGTGGCAAGAACATCACCTGAACACGATGCTTCAGGAACTCCACCGCATTGGACGGGCCTATTTTGGCAACGATAGTTTTGTAGAGCGGGCCATGGATGCTCTACAGGACATGCCAGATGGAGAACGCAATCAGTTCTTAACATGGCTCAACCAATCTCCCCTGGGCAAGCTCTGGGCCAGTGGTTAGGCTACGATTCAGTAGACCCACCGCCTTATATCCTCGGTTCGCCAGAGCCTTGATCCGGTTGGGTAACGTTTTTAGGGTGATCTGCTACAGAAGACTAACTTACTGGCCTCAAAACCTCAGCCTGTCCTTCGGGGAGTGGGTTGGATGCCTTCAGTGCATTTCCGAGGGGGCTGCCAGGGCGTTAGTCCCTTGGCTTGTCCATAGCCTCAAACCGGTTAGGGTGTAGCAAGTCATTGTCTGGTTTCTCACTACTGTGCTGAGCTTATGAGCCGTCTATCAAGCCGATCCTCCAAGACTTCATCGGGCATCCCAGTGCAAAACCTGGTGATTGCTGCAATTACTTGGGCCGTTGTTGCCCTTTTCTTTTACATGTTATTTGGGATTCGCGCTGAGGGTGAGGCGCGTCCGATCTGGTATAGCATCTGTACCTATATTTTTGAAAACGTAGGCTATGCAGCCAGCTTTTTGCTCTGTTTTCGCAACTGGCAAAGTCGGCAAATGGTCAGCGGCAGGCGGGTTTGGCTGCTGTTGGGCCTGGGTATGTTTTTATTTTTTGTGGGTAATTTATTTTTTGGCATTTGGGAGCTGGTCTTCAAGCTGGACCCGGAGGTCTCCTTGGGAGATGCCTTCTATATGCCCTGCTATGTCTTTTTGGCTTGGGGCATGATCGAGGCGGTCATTCCCCGGCGCTTGAATATGGAGCTGTTGCAGTGGGGGGTGTTGGGGGCCGTTGCTTTGGTGGGCATTGCGGTGACCTATGGCTTGGTGAACTATGCGGATTCCCAATATGAGCTACTGACGGCAGCGGCGGGGGTTAGCCCCGGCCAGGAGGTGGGTGAGCTGTCGGGGAGTGGGGCACCGGGCTGGGCCTTGGCGATCGATGCTGCCTTAGCCCCCTTTGAAGATGTGGTCAACCTCACGTATATCGTTGGCGATGTGGCCCTGCTGATTGCTGCTTCGACGTTGCTGCTGGCCTTCTGGGGGGGGCGCTTTGCCCAATCTTGGCGCATGATTGCGGCGGCGATGTTCTGCTTCTACATTGCGGACATGTGGTACTACTACGCGGTCAGCACCAATCTGGACTATAAGAGCGGTGAGTTGCCGGAGGTGGGATGGGTCTTTAGTGCCGTCCTGCTGGCGATCGGAGCCGCCTTAGAATACGACATCTCGACTAAATCCCGCCGAGGCGGAAGCTCTCGTCGCCGGGGGGGGAGTTAATGGGGTTGCCTTAGTGGTATAGTGGCAAGGTTGTCAAAAATCGCACATCCAGGATTTCGGGTGATTGATAGGGGGTCTCGTTAATGCAACGGGAGCCGCTGTCCACAAGCCTGGATGGAGGATTAACCCGAAAAGGAGAACTCAATATGGCAGTTGTCTCGCTTGCCCAAATGTTGGAGGCAGGGGTCCACTTTGGCCACCAAACCCGCCGCTGGAACCCCAAGATGTCCCAGTACATCTACACCGCCCGCAATGGCGTTCACATCATCGACTTGGTGCAGACTGCCCAGTTGATGGAGGGGGCCTATGAGTATGTGCGCACCGCTGCGGAACAGGGCCAAAAGTTCCTGTTTGTGGGGACGAAGCGCCAAGCGGCGGGGATTATCGCCCAGGAAGCGGCCCGCTGTGGAGCCTACTATGTGAACCAGCGCTGGCTGGGGGGGATGATGACCAACTGGGCCACCATTAAGAGCCGGGTGGAGCGCCTTAAGGAGCTGGAAAAGCTGGAGGAGTCTGGCGCGATCGAGTATCGCCCCAAGAAAGAAGCCTCGGTGCTGCGTCGGGAATTGGAGCGTCTCCAAAAGTACCTGGGCGGCATCAAGAATATGCGCAAGGTTCCCGATGTGGTGGTGATTGTAGACCAGAAGCGGGAATATAACGCCATTCTGGAGTGCCAGCGCCTGAATATCCCCATCATTTCCCTGTTGGATACCAACTGCGACCCAGATTACGCCGATATCCCCATTCCTGCTAACGATGACGCGATCCGATCGATCAAGCTGATCGTTGGCAAACTGGCCGATGCGATCTATGAAGGCCGCCATGGTCAGTTGGATGGGGAAGACGAGTATGAAGATGAGTACGCTGAGTACTACGACGGTGCTGAGGATGAGTACGAATACGAAGAAGAAGTCGAAGAAGATAGCCTAGATGAGGAAGATTCCGACGACGCTTCGGAAGATTAATGCTGTTTCCTTGTCAATCAACCCAGTAAATCTCTGGATTTGAGCAATCCGGACTCTATGCCCAGGAGGTATCTTTAGCTATGGCTGACATTAGTGCAAAAGTGGTCAAAGAACTGCGCGACAAAACCGGCGCGGGGATGATGGACTGCAAGAAAGCCCTCAAGGAAACTGAGGGTGACATGGAGAAGGCGATCGAATGGCTGCGTCAGAAGGGCATTGCTTCGGCGGCCAAGAAGAGCGGTCGGACGGCGGCGGAAGGTTTGGTGGAGAGCTATATCCACACCGGGGGCCGCGTTGGCGTGTTGGTGGAAGTGAACTGCGAGACGGACTTTGTGGCCCGTCGTGATGAGTTCAAAGATCTAGTGCGCAACATTGCGATGCAGATTGCGGCTTGCCCCAACGTGGAGTACATCAAGGTTGAGCATATCCCGGCAGAGATTGCTGAGCGGGAGAAGGCGATCGAGATGGGCCGCGATGACCTAGCCGGTAAGCCCGATAATGTGCGCGAGAAGATCGTCCAAGGTCGTATCGACAAGCGCCTCAAGGAGTTGAGCTTGATGGATCAAGCCTTCATCCGCGATCAGGGCATGACTGTGGAGGAGTTGGTCAAGCAAGCGATCTCGCAGTTGGGCGAAAACATCCAAGTGCGTCGGTTCCAGCGCTTTGTTCTCGGTGAAGGCATTGAGAAGGAAGAGGTGGACTTTGCCGCTGAGGTGGCTGCCCAGGTGAGCGCTAGCAAGGGTTAATAGCTCCAGCAAAGGCTAATTGGAAGTATCCCCCCTCACTATCCCCCCTAACCCCCCTTTTTTAAGGGGGGAAAAGAGAGGCAGAGGGGAAAAGAGATATTCTGTTTGATTTCAACCCCTTTCCTCCCGTGGAGTGTGTTCAAGAAGCTGCACTCAGGGACCGGAGAGGGGCTTTTTTGATGATTTGTGACGGTGGTTTTCTCAGGCTGGGGAACTGTAGAGTGGCGGTGATTGTGTTGCGTCTGGAGGCGAAGGGTATTGTGTGAGGAGTTTGGCGACAAGCAGTAAACCGCCAAAAATGGGCTAGGGAAAAGTACGATAGATCTCACGACGATGTGCAACGCGCTGACAAATGATTTGTTGGCTGTTTCTGTTGATTTCCAGGCCAACGCGATAATCACCAACACGGACCTTGTATTTGTTGGGATAACCTTTCATTTTCTCAACAGAGCCAAGATTGAATGGGTTACCTGCTTTTAGCTCCTCAAATACCAGCGTTTCAATGCGGGATTGCACATCTGAGGGTAAGCTGGCTAGCTCTTTCAGAAATCGTTTGGTGTATTCAACCTGCCACATGATCGGAGTCCTGCCCCTGTTCCTGTTTCAGGTTTTGGTAATAGGCATAGGCTGCATCACCACTCAAGGTCTCTTCCCCTTCAACCTCTGCCATGAGTTGGGCTAAGCCAAAGTTTTCGAGAATTTCTTCAATCTGCTCAAAGGTGGCAATGGGAATTTGAACCGCGATCGGGTGCTGCTGTTCATCAAGGACATAGTGTTTGGGAATGTTTAGCATGGCAGCGTTCGTGGGGAATGTGCTGCTAGCTTAGCAGGGTATCCGAGGGTGTCAATTGAACAGAGCGGGCACGGGGGCACCGCCCCTGCCATAAATTTGATGGAATGTTGGGCCGATCGGCCTCAATGCACCCATTTGTGCAGCATCCCGTTGCAGCAAAACAGGGCGGGCACAGGGGCACCGCCCCTACCGAAACAGGCAGATTCCCGTTTAATCCCCAAAGCCATGACGATCGTGCCAGTGGGCTAGGGTTTCGTCGGGATAGCCCTCAAACTGCTGATCTTGGGGGGTATCCGGCACTGTGGCCCAGCTTGCCTTAAATTGCAGCATCATGTGTTTGCGTTCTGGGGGAGTTGGGAGGGGGGTGTCGATCGCCCCCGCATAGGGATAGACAAACTCCGGCCAGCGGGGATCCCAGCCCCAGAGGTGACTGCCACAATTTTGGCAAAAATGCCGCTCCCCTGGCCCCTCCCGCACCAGTTCCCCCGCCGCATTGCGGTACTGAGTCCGGTAGACCTTGATATGCTCTTGGCCTTCCACCTGAAGCGTCTCCCGCAAACCGCCAATATTAATCCCAAATCCACCGCTGCCGCCTAATTTTCGGCAAATGGAGCAGTAACAGCGGTTATAGGGATAGGGGTAGGGGGAACTGAGGGAAAAGCGAACCAATTGGCAGTGACAGGAACCTTGGAGGTGCATGGTTTGGGATTCGGAAGAGGGGTGCTGAGGAAGAAGTGCGCTAAGGAAGAAGTGCGCCCAGAACCGTGGCTCTAGAAGACCCAGGCGTAGGTTTTACACCCCGTTGTGTGAGTGTCTCGCTCACCTTGCGGACAAGATGCCCGCACTCGAAAGGGTGTGGAACCTCCGCCCTGCTGTACTAGGAGGGTTTGGAAGTCGGTTTATCGGAAGTGGTCTTGGTTGTGGGTTTGTCGGTGGGAGGTTTAATGGAACTTTTGGGATTTTTGGGGAGGGTGCCCACCGGGGTTTGGGGGTAGAGGTAGTGGGCGGGTAGGGGAGTGCGGCGGGCGCTGTGGTCCATCAAGATGATTTGGGACGATCGCTCCTCGTCCGTAGCGCTGGCCTGCCGTTGTTGGTAGCTGCCATCGGGCTGAAGATCCCAGGCTTGGCGATTGTCATTGAGCAGCAGTTGCAGCAGATCCTGAAGCTCTTGGCGTAGGCCGGGATCCTCGATCGGTACCACCGCTTCAACCCGACGATTGAGGTTTCGGGGCATCCAATCCGCACTGCCGATATAAATTTCCCCTTTCCCGCCATTGTGGAAGTAGAAAATACGGGAATGCTCCAGAAAACGACCGATAATACTCATAACCCGAATATTATCGCTAACGCCTTTGCAACCGGGCCGGAGACAGCAAATTCCTCGGATAATCAAGTCAATGTGAACCCCAGCCTGGGAAGCCCGGTAGAGGCTTTGGATGATTTCTGGATCAACGAGGGAGTTCATTTTGGCGATAATTTGGCCTTGTCCCCCTGCTTTGACCTGTTTTACCTCCCGATCGATCATCTCCAACATCCGGCTGCGCAGATTCACCGGGGCAACTAACAAGCTCCGGTAGGACTGCTGGCGAGAGTAGCCCGTTAGGTAATTAAAGAGATCCGTCAGGTCGGCCCCCAGTTGGTCGCGGCAACTGAAGAGGCTCAGATCGGTGTACAGTCCGGCGGTTTTGGGATTGTAGTTGCCAGTGCCAATGTGGACATAGCGGCGCAGTCCCCCTTCTTCCTGGCGCACGACTAAGGTGGTTTTAGTATGGGTTTTCAGCCCTGTTAGGCCATAAACCACATGAACCCCAGCCTGTTCCAGTTGTCTGGCCCAGTTAATGTTATTTTCCTCATCAAAGCGGGCTTTTAGCTCTACGAGGACCACCACTTGCTTACCATTCTCCGCCGCTTCAATCAAAGCATTAATAATCGGAGAGTCCCCAGAGGTGCGGTACAGGGTCATTTTAATGGCCAGCACCTGCTCATCGTGGGCCGCTTGGGTGACAAAGCGCTGCACGGTCGATTTAAAGGCGTGGTAGGGGTGGTGAACCAAGAGGTCGCCCTTGCGAATTTGCTCAAGGAAGTCTCCCCCACTGTCCTTGGTGGTGGTTTGGGCGCTGGACAGGCTATCGATCGATCGCAACCGAGGCGGCACCTGGGGGGACCAGGGCTTATCCTTAAGCTGCGGCAGCGGCAGGGACAGAAACCCCATCAGATCGTGGAGACCCAGCAGACCATCGACGGTATAAATATCCTGCTCCGTCAGCCCCATTTCCCGCGTCAGCATCGATCGCACCGACTCAGCCATATTGCGGGTCACCTCCAGGCGCACCACCGAGCCACCCATCCGCCGCTTTTGTAGCTCCTGCTCAATGGCCAGCAGCAAATCATCGGCCTCTTCCTCTTCCACATCCAGATCCGCATTGCGCGTGACCCGGAAGGGATACCAGCCGACGATCGTCATGCCGGGAAATAACGACTCCAAATTATGGGCAACCACCTGCTCTAGGGGCACCCCTGCCCAGACGATCGGCTGGGAACTCACCTTCGGCCACAGATCCTTGGGCAGCTTGATAAAGCGGGGCAACATGGCCGGAATTTTGATGCGGGCGAAATGTTCAGGATCATCGCCGCGATCGTCCTGGACAACAACCGCTAAGTTCAAGCTGAGGTTGGAAATATGGGGAAATGGGTGGCTGGGATCCACCGCCAGGGGAGTCAGGACCGGGAAAATAAATTCTTCAAAGTACTCATGGAGATAGCGCTTCAGGTCTTGGCTGAGGTCGCTGTAGTCCAAGAGGTGAATGCCTTGTTGGGCCAGGGCAGGCCGCAAAATCTGGTTAAAGTGGCGATGTTGTTCCGTAACGATGGGATTCAGGCAGGCCCGAATGTCCGCCAGTTGCATCTGGGGATTGCGTCCATCGGGGGTAAATTTCTCGACTTTGGCGGCAACCTGCTGCTTTAGGCCCGCAACCCGGACCATAAAGAATTCATCCAGGTTATTGCTAAAAATCCCTAGGAATTTCAGGCGCTCTAGCAGGGGGGTACGATCGTCGAGGGCTTCATGGAGAACCCGACGGTTAAACTCTAGCCAACTCAGTTCACGGTTGAAGTAGTAGCGAGAGTCCTCAAGGTTAATTTTCGGCGTGGAGGGGGTTTTGGTGCTGTCCATGGGGATGTCCGATTCCGGCGTAAGTCCAGAATACCGAAAAATGCCCGGTTCCCCCGTGTGGCTGGCTACATTGGCAGGGCACTGAGCCACCCAACCCTCCCCCTAGGATCGCCGCTTTGCGATCGGCCCCCTGGGATCGCCGATTTGTAATCGGCCCCCTGGGATCGCCGATTTGTAATCGGCTCTTTGTTTTCCCCTGCTATCCTCCCTCGCCAAAGGGGGTTAGGGGGATTCTCTGGGAGCATCCCACTGTGATGAGTTAACCAATTGTGTAGGGGCAAACCCCCCGTGGTTGCCCTGGTTTTGGTCCCAAGGGGGGAGCCACGGGGGCACGACCCCGACCGAGATTTTTCTAAAGTGGGCTGCACCTGATTCTGTCTTGCTAGATTCTCTCTTGCTATATGATTGCGGCAGTTGTTGGGGCAACTCAAGGGGACCAGCTCACTTTGGATCGGGAGCATCCCACTTTGGCGATTTAACCGACCGGGTCGGGGCAAACCCCCCGTGCTTGCCCTGGTTTTGGGCTGAAGCGGGGAGCCACGGGGGCACGACCCCTACCAAGATATCTTCTAAGGTGGGAT
>JBMTWK010000023.1:0-14318 GCA_049452395.1 Prochlorothrix sp.
CCCTACCGGATTGGTTTGCTGGGGGTCAAAAACTGGGGCAACCACGGGGGGATTGCCCCTACCGGATCTGTATTGGTTTTTCGGCCAGAGCGGGCGAGGTTGAGACGGTGATCTGGGTTGTCCAGGATGGGGGAATTGCTAATAGCTAAAGGGGCCAAAGATAAGAGCTGATTTATGAAGTAAATCTTAAGAGAGCTGAAAGCACTGTAGTGAAGGGGTTGTAGCGATTCGGTACTCAAAAACACTATTTTGCAAAACCCCTGCTATGACTGCGTTTCAGCGACTTCGTAAATCAGCTCTAAGGTTGCCGGGGGCTTGGGGATCGTCGCTGTAGTAAAACTGATGCATTAGCTCCAATAGGTCAGCTTTGCTCAGCAAACCATCTTGATTTTGGTCCAGTTTGGGGAAGATAAACGTGGCATACACGGGCGAAATATTGTACAGCCTGAGGAATTCTGCCCACTCATCGACACTGATCTCGCCGTTGCCATCCCCATCAAACACATCAAAGATAATTTCCATGAGTTCTTTGACTTGGGCGGCATAGCGATCGGGGCTGGCTACTAGGGCTTCATGGTACTCTAGCCAGCTTGGTAGGGTGACTTGGTGCTTGGTGTTGTTGCACGCGGTTTTCTCTAGGCCATCCCATTGATCCATGTATTTATAGAGCAAGGTTTGGTACTTGGCCGATCGAGAAGACCAATTTTTAATTCTGGCGGCTTTATTGACGATCGCCTCAAAGTCCTTGCGATCGAGATGCCCACGGGCAGAGGCATCGTACATACTAAAGAGTTTAATAAATTTTTGTTGTTGCAGTGCGCTGACCATTAGTATCCCTAAGGTTTTTGGGTTGTTTAATTGGCCCAAGCGGGATGAACCCGAAGGGGGCGTATTTCACGGTGGTTCTCACTTCCAACGCGGTCCCAACTGGGGCGAGGGGAGCCATGGGGTTGTTCGTGGCTTGTTTTTTCGTGGTTTAAGAATAGCCGCTTCTTGGCCGGGACCGCACAAATTTTAGATTTCTCTCCCCCCTGAACCCACCCCCCTCGCACTGACCCAGCGACCCGCTGCTTGATGCGCTATTTGCAAGGTAGATAATACGATAGTGCATGGAAACCCTTAAAACCTAGCTCAGACTACAGAATCGTTGAATCGTCCTCTTCTTGAATGGGGGACTATAGCAATCCTTGTTTTGTAGAGCTAACTGTGCGCTTGATTTGCCTTAGACCTCTTGTGTAGTCGGGGGTCTACGCCTGTGTTGCGTCTTTGCTCTTAGGTTTGCCCTTTGGTTTGCCCTTAGGGTGCTGGCTCTCCAAACCGAGCTGTTAATGAACCGAATTCTGTAAAATCCTACTCATTTCAAGCACTGACCGTCTTTTATGACCCCCACTTCCTCTACTTCGACTCGGCCTAACCCGCCCGCCGCTAGCCCCGCTCCTAGCCCCCTCACCCCTAGCCCTGTGTCCGCTAGTCCAACCAGTTCAGCCCCTGCGCGCCCAGATGCTCCTCAGCCAGAAACGTCCAGCCTGCGAACCCTACACCAGCTCCTCAGCCAACTGAAACGGGGGGATTTCCAAGAGCGCTGGACGGCCATGAAAGCCTTGGTGAAATTGGGTGATCTGGCGATCGATCCGCTGTTGGCTTGTTTGGGGGAGTTGGAAGGGGGACCAATGGGCGATCGGGCGGGCGATCGGCAGGCTGTTCCAGGCATGGCAGAGGGGGTGGAACTAGAGGCGGCAGAAATCGATGCGATCGACGCGGCAAGGAGTGGCAAGGTTGATGGGTCTGGAGCGGGCGATCGGGATCGATCTGAGGCGTTCTACTCGGAGGATGAGGATGACGAGGATGGGGGTTGGGAACTGCCTTGGTTTATTGCCCAGACCCTGGGTCAAATCCAGCATCCCCGCGCAGTGACAGCATTGGTGCATCTGGTGCAAGCCTATTCCCAGCCCCTGGGCGGTGTGGCCCCGCCCCGCAGTCTGGATGTGGCCCAGGTGGCGGCTAGCGCCCTGGCTCAACTGGGGAGTACGTCTTTACCGGCCTTGCGTGCCCTCATGGCCCATCCTGAGACCCGCTTGTATGGGGTCCAAGCCTTGGCCCAAATGCGGGATCCGGGGGTGGTGGACTGCCTGTTGGAGGCGGCTCAGGATCCGGCTGTGCCGATTCGTGCTTTAGCCTTTGAGGCGTTGTCTGGCTTTTTTGATCCCCGGATTGCGCCGATTTTTGCCCAGGGTTTGGCTGACCTGTCGCCTCAGGTCCGTCAGCGGGCGATCGTGGGGGTTGGGTTGCGATCGACGGCCTTAGATTCCCAGTGGTTGTTGCAGCACCTTAGCCCGCTGCTGTGGGACTTGCATTTGGGGGTTGCTTGCCAAGCGGCGACGGCCCTGGGTCGGATGGGAGACCCGGCGGGGGTTCAGGCTTTGGGGGAAGTGGTGGAGCGTCCGACGGCCCCGGCCCTCCAGCAAGCTGCCCTTAAAAGTCTGTGTCGCCTGGGAACCGAGGAGGCTTTTCAGTCCCTCGATCGCTATATCCAAGCCTATCTAGCTGCGCCTGCAGATCGCCCCGCTGCTCCTCTGAACGACCTGTTCGTGCATTTGGGCCAGCTCGACACCCCCAGTGCCCAACGCCGAGGCTTAGCCTGCCTCACTGCTTTCCTTTACCAAACCCTGGGCCAGCCCCAACATCACCTGCTCAAGCAAAGCGCCGCGACCAGCCTGGGCCAACTGGGCCGTAAGCTGATGCCCACTGTGGGCGATCGGGCCGATCGCCAACGCCTGCTCTATCCCCTGCTCCATCTCTTGGCCGATCCCGATGCTGGGGTTCGGTTCCATGCCATTGCCGCCCTCAAGCAGTGCGATGCCGCTTTGGCGTTCCAGTGTTTACAAGCATGGCAGGAAGCTGCTCCGCCTCTGCCTGGTACTGCCGTTGTGCAGGGCGATGGTTCTGCGGTGCTACCTCACTGGCTACCGGGCGTTGAACCCAGCTTTGAAGCGGCGCTTCAGGCCGGTATTGCCTGCGCCTTGGCGGAGTGGCCCCGCTAGGGTCTAGGGTTGGCCTGTGGCCCCTCTTCCCGTACAATTGCGACTTTCTCTGGCACAAAAGACAAACTTTTTGCAAAAATAGTAAAGAAGGACCACTAGCCCTGAGGGCCAAGAGTCCAGTAAACTTCTTGCCAGGGCTGAGGATGTCCGTCTGCTGTGCAGGGGAACCTCGCTAACTGGACCAAGAAGTTCTTTTGTCAAAACCCATTTAAAACCTGGTAGGGAGGAATTAATAGATGGATTTACGTGTTGCGATCGTCTTTTTGCCTGTGGCCGTTGCAGCAGGTTGGGCCTTGTTCAATATTTTCCAAGGTGCCAAGGATCAACTCGATCGCATGTTGAACGGCTAGGAAAGCCCGTTTGGGGTGTGTCTCTCGCGATCGGGGGACCACGCCATCAAAAAAAAACGCACTCTTGGGCGATCGATCGCGATCGCAAGGGTGCGTTTTTTAGGTTTGGAGGCGATTGAAAAACGGAGACGGGGGGCTGGAACCCCACGGGCTAGGTTCTGCAACCGGTTTTGCCAGTGGCCCTAGAGGATGCCCCCAATGCTGCCTGCTACAAACTGAAGCAGAAAAATCGCCAGGATAGGCGAGAGGTCCAATCCACCGAGGGGCGGAATCAGCGATCGAAAAAGATTAAGGTACGGATCGGTGAGCTGGCTCAAGGTTGCAAAGGGCTGGTTGTACCAATCCACATTGGGGAACCAAGACAGCAGAATCCGAATGAACAGCAACACCAGATAGAAGTTAATGGTGGTCGAGAGGGTGTTGACTAGCAGATACGTAGCATCATTACTCATGGCCGATGAACAGTCCTTTCTGTAGGTGGGTCGTCAGGGCAGGTCTAGGGGGTATCCCCTGGGGAACGCTGGGAATGCTGACTCTGGCTAGGCGTTCAGATGTTGGCGCAGTACCTCAAAACACGGCCAGGTTGCGGGGTGCCATGGGGACATGGCGAGGGTGGCAGGGTTAGCCTCCCCTTCTGTTAGAGAGATTTTAGAGGAGAATCTTCTCAGATGGAAATGGCGGGTAGCCCGTCTTGCTGTGATTTCGGCTGAACTAGGGTAGGGTTACGCCGTCATAACATTCAGGGCAGAGTGCGTGGATGGTTAATTGGCAGTCTAGGAGATGAAAGCCCTCCTTCTTGGCGGTTTTTGCCCCAGTGCGCAGGACGGTTTCGCTTTTGAACTCGATCGTTTTGTTACAGCGCACACAGATCAAATGGTGATGGTGATGGGGATAGGGCTGATTTAGCTCATAGTGCTTATGCCCTTCCGCGAGTTCCAACTCCCGTAATACTCCCATTCGGGCCATCAGTTTTAAGGTCCGGTAGACCGTAGACAGACTGATGTGCTCACCTTGCCGTTGGAGTACCTGATGGAGGTCGTCAGCGCTGAGGTGATTTCCGGGCGGGAGGTTCTGAAAAATCTGAAGAATTGTTTCCCGCTGGGGAGTAAGTCGCCATCCCCGTTCATTCAGTTCAGTTTTCAGCGATGCTGCGGTGTGAAACGCCATAGATCGAGTCCATTGGGAGGAGTGCTGCCTTTGCAGTAGCATAGCGCTTCCGTTTCCAGGTTTGCAAGAAGATGTTTTTATTGCAACTGTTGAGGGGTGGCGAATGAGTGAGTTGGTGAGTTAGGGAACCTCCCGCTTGGGATCAAAACCAGGGCAACCACGGGGGGTTTGCCCCTACCCGATCGGTTAACTCGCCTCGGTTAATACGCCTTGGTTAACTCGCCAAAGTGGGGTGTCAGTGAATTACCTTCTAGTAGGTAGATGGGATTGCTAGAAAAGAGGGGCTAGTTGCCCCTAAAGAACCGTCTGGGAGTGCCGATTTGCAATCGGCTTTCTTGTTTTGCCTTTGGGAGAGCCGATTTGCAATCGGCTTCTTTGTTTTGCCTTTTGCTAGGGCGGGGTTGTTATGGGTTAGTTTGGATCGCGATCGCCCGATCGATCGGCCTCTGGCCAGGATGGGTCGAGGGATTGGGGGGTGGAATCTGGGTCTAGGCTGCGCGATCGGCGGGGGGGTGGCCACAGGCCGCCAATGAGAAGGCAGGCGATGCCGATATTGATACAGACATCGGCGATGTTAAAGATGGGGAAGTTAATGAGCCGGAAGTCTAGGAAGTCCACGACTCGCCCAGCGGCGAAGCGATCTATGCCGTTGCCGAAGGCTCCACTAAAAATAAAACCATAGCCCCACTGCTCCCAGCGGGTCATCCGAGGCCCGAACCAGGCCCAGAGCGCTAGCCCCAAACTGACGATTAAGGACAACCAGCGTAGCCACTCTCCCCCTTCCCGAAAAATGCTAAAAGCGGCCCCAGGGTTTTCAACAAAGGTGAAGTGAAAAACATCGGGCCAGAGGGGCCAGGATTCATAGAGATCAAAGGTCGCTAAAACCCAATCTTTGGTGGCACGATCGGCAAATAGCCCAATGAGTGCAGCAAACCAAAAGAACAGGTGTCGGGAGGGCATAGGTCGGAGTCCAATGCGAAAAAAAGTCGGGGGATTTGGGTTTGAGCGGGGTAGGTCAGAAGGGCAGAGGGTCCAACCCACGGGACGAGGACAACAGGGCAAAGAGGACAACAGGGCGAAAAGGCTCAGCCCCGTTCTAGTACAGCAGGGCGGAAATTCCTCTCCCCTTTCCAGTGCGGGCATCTTGCCCGTGTCGTGAGCGAGACGCTCACACGGATGAGTGTAAAACGTATGCCTGGGTCTACTCGTGTGGGCATCTTGTCCGTGGGCAGTTTTAGTAAAACAGCAAGCGCCGCAGACCGTAGGCCGCTAGGGTGACGGCGCAGACGATCGCCAGTTGGGCCAGAAGGGGCGCTAAGGTGAAGTTTACTGCGGCTTGGACCAGGGGGATAGACTCAGTGCCTACCCATCCTAAACCGTAACTGAGACCTAAATAGGCTAAACCGACTGCATGGATCAAACCCAGGCCCGCCAGACAGCTAAACCCCAGGGTTTCCAGTTGGGGGGGAGATCGAAAGGCCAAGGCTCCACAGAGCCATGCTCCGGGCAAAAAGCCGAGTAAATAGCCAAAACTTGGCTCCCGGAGGTAAGCGAGACCGCCGCCCCCGGTGAAAACCGGCAACCAGGTTAGTCCCAGGAGTAAATAGGCCAGTTGGGACAGGAGGGCCGCATTTTTGCCACCGAGGCAACTAATCAGGAGGACTGCCCCCACTTGAAACGAGGTGTGGAGGGGGAAAACCTGAATGCCCTGCTGGCTCCAAATCCAAGCGGGACTGGCGATCGAGGCTTCAACGAGGGTTCCGCCGATGGTGAGTAATAGGCCAATTAAGGCCCACAACAGCTCAGTTGGACTCAAGACAAACAGGCTCCTGCTAGGGCATGGGCACTTCGTTAATGGCCAGGGTGAGGGTGCGATCGGGATAGTCCGAGAGGGAAACCTTCAGGGTTTTGCTCTCTCCCACCAAGTTTTGGGGAATGCGGATCTCACCCTGAAACGTCTCGCCCAGGGCGGGTAATTCTCCGGGTAAGTCTTCCACAAAGGCCGTCAGGCTTTGGCCTTCCGCGTTGCTCACTTCTAGAAAACTGCTGTAGAGAAAGCGCACAGTCTCGGTACTGTCGTTCCGCAAGTAGGTCTCTAAAATAATGACATCATTGTCGATGCGGGCCGATCGAATCTCTAACAGTACCCCTTGATCCTGGGCCGTTAAGGGAAACTTGCTCAACAGTTCAGTGTTGGGGGTGGGGGCGGCGTTGCCGTTGGCGGGGTTGGTCTGATTTTGCTTGAGGGTTTGGACGGTTTGGAGGATGTCGGCTTCTGCTAGAAAGGTGATGTCGGTTTCAGATTCCACGGCGGCGCTGGGGTCTTGGCTCACGGTGCCATTTTCGGGGTTGGATGCGGTTACCCGACTGGCCACCGATCGCCGACTTAAGCCCAATTCTGGCTCACTAATTCCGGCTAAGGCTTTGTCCGCCAAGCTCGATCCCCAATAAAAGCCAATCACGCCGATCCCTGTGGTGATGGATAGGAGCAGAAATGTAAAGATAACCGTTGGATTAACACGCATCGACCCACACAGCCCCATTAACTTGGAACAACCTGGTACACTATAAACTGGAATCTTGCTTACTATTATCTCTTTCCGGGTCTCTTTGGAGACTGGAGCTTCCGGGGTTGGCCGAGCGGTTTAGGCAGCGAACTCATAATTCGCCATAGGCGGGTTCAACTCCTGCACCCCGGATTTATATCATCTGTAAAAGCTGTACAAGCTTACAAGCTGCATTAGCCCTGCAAGCAAGCATCAGGGCGGCCAGTCCAGGGGCCGCGCCCCGTTCTGAGCCTAGTACTACAGCAGGGCGGGAATTCCCGGCTGGACTAGCCCCCGATTTTGTGTCCCGCTGGCGTGCCTGTGGGATGGTGGGCGGAGGCTGCTGGGCCTGGGTTAGCGCTTGGAACGGGGTTAGCGCCCTGGAACGCGCTCGTAGACGAACTCGGTTCCCATGACGCGGCTACCCACCGGGGCGACGGGCAGCATCATGAGGGAGGTGTTGTAGGGATTCACCAAGTCGGGCACGCGGATGATGGGATCGGACTCGGCTTGTTGGGTCATGGCATCTTGCCAAACGGCGTTGACGCGGCGCAGATCCCGCTCGATCGAAATTTCGGGGAAGCGGCCCCGCTCTAGGAAGCTGTGGTTCCCGGTCCCGGAGATCGATCGCCATTGCTCCTTGTGGGACATATTTTCAAAGCTATCTTTGCCGTCGTGGAAAAATTCTTCGGTGATCACCTGGGCGGGGGTGCCGTAAACGTGGGGAATTTCTACTGCCTCATGCTCGGCGCGGGCAGCGGTTGTCCCAAGGGCGGTGAGCGCCGCAGTGGTCGCCAGGGTGGTTCCAAGCAGTGCCAGGACAGATCGAGATGTCATGGTTGGATTAACAGATAAAGTCATGATCGAAACCCTCGTAGTCAGGTTCAGCCGGGTCAGGTGCAGCCGTTAGATTTGGCCCTTGGGGGGCAGCGGCTCGCGATCGCGGCGCAGCGGTGGTGGGGGCAATAGCGGTGCAGGCCAGGGCCAGCTTGGCTGCCCCGTTGAGGTGGGCGATGCCGGTTTTGAGGCTGTGCCGTTGCAGCTATGCCGAAATGGGCGATGTTGATCTGTCCGAAGTACTGCGATTATGGCACAGGGATAGAGTCGGGACCAGGGTTACTCCGAAATTCGGGCGTTTCTCCCTATCTCTTCATCCTGGGTTTCACTCCGGGAACGGGATGAACCTCAGCCGGAATACCCTTTATTTCTGCTGTGCCTCTCCTCTATGTTACGAATTGTTAGGGGAATTTAGAAATTCTTGATATCATATCGCCTGACATCAGGTTCTTGACGCTTGGTTTGTTTCCAGCCCGTCTGATTCCCCTCCAAATCTTGGGTTGGATCCCTCGATTCTCCTCGATTCTATTGGTGATGAACCGCTGTGCTATCCGTTATAGCGCCGGTTCTGACCGGGGTACTGAGACCCCCCGTGGAATGTTTCGAGATGCCCCGTTGGAGGGAATCGCGGTCCAAGACGTGCCACAAGAACACCAGAGGAGTGAGCCTGTCCCGATCGTGCCCCTGTGGCGCTCTCAAGGTCTGCCGATGTGCCTTGTCTACTGCTGTGGAGTGGGGGAAACCGAGGGGTTGCCCCAGTGGCTGGTCAGGGTGAGCAGAGTGAGAGACACCCCATGGCGTACACTCACGGGATGGGAACCAAAACATCTAAACACCCAAGGGAGCGGCGGTGTGATGCTGTTGCTGGTCTTGTGATAGCTTTCTTGCGAGAGCTGCCTGGTTAGTCTGCACGGTTCGAGCTTAGGGTTTCCTAGGGTTCGATCGATCCGGATCTGTCCCAGGTGCTAGGTGTTAGTTTCTGTAGGCCGCCTGCGCGGGCGTGTTACCCCTTGCGGTGTGGAGGGGTGGCCAATCTGGAGCAGGGGGTTGCCTTAATGGTGTGGTCTGTGAGGAGTTTACATGGTCAGTTCTGTCGATTTCAGCGGCAGGCCGTTCCACTTCATTGGAGTTGGTGGCATTGGAATGTCTGCCCTAGCGCAGATTCTGGCTGAGCGGCATTTGCCTGTGTCGGGGTCAGATATTCGACTCAATCATATTACTCAGCGTCTGGAAGGCGTGGGTGCCCATATTTTTGATCACCAGGAGTCCCAAAATCTCCATTTTTTTCAGGCAACTGCTCCGCCCCAGGTGATTTGCTCCACGGCGATTAATCCGAGCAATGCGGAGTACAAAGCGGCTTTGGAGATGGGTTGCCCTATTTTCCATCGCTCTGATGTTTTAGCGGCTTTAATTCAGACCCACAAGAGTATTGCTGTTGCGGGTACCCATGGTAAGACCACGACGAGTGGCCTGATTAGCTATCTCTTGACCCAAGGGGGCTTGGATCCCACCGTTGTGATTGGGGGGGAAGTGAATGCCTTGGGGGGGAATGCTCGTTTGGGGCAGGGACCGTACTTGGTGGCAGAAGCGGATGAGTCTGATGGATCCCTGGTAAAATTCTCGCCCTATCTCGGCATTATTACCAATATCGAGCTAGATCATCCTGATCACTATAGCAGTCTCCAAGAAGTAATTAATATCTTTACGGCCTTTAGCAGCCACTGTGAGCTGACGATCGGCTGTTTGGACTGCCCGACGGTCCGCGCCCATTTACAACCCCACATCACCTATAGCTTGGACCCTGAACGGGGAGCGACCTATACGGTGACGGAGATTCAGTACCAAGGGGATGGCTCCCAGGCGCTGGTGTGGGAAAAGGGGGAACAACTGGGCCAGTTACGGCTGCGAATGTTGGGATCCCATAATTTAAGTAATGCGCTGGCGGCGATCGCCGTGGGTCGCCATTTGGGGCTAGATTTCCCCACGATCGCCGCTGCCTTGGCGACGTTTGAAGGGGCGAAACGGCGCTTTGAATATCGGGGCAGTCACCGGGGCATTGCTTTGGTTGATGACTATGCCCACCACCCCAGCGAGATCCAAATGACCTTGGCTGCTGCTCGACTCCAGGTCACCACCCAGCGATCGCCGCTGCCGATTCAGCCCCAGCGAATTGTTGCCGTCTTTCAACCTCACCGCTATAGTCGCACCCAAGCCCTGTTGGCCGAATTTGCCCAGTCCTTTGGCGATGCAGATGTGGTCTTGATCAGTGATGTGTATGCTGCGGGGGAAACCAACGCCAACGACACCAGTGGTCAAACCGTTGCCGATGCGATTCAGCAACATCACCGTCAGGTGCATTACTGTGCGTCTCTGACCCTTGTGACCCAATGGTTGACCCAAAATCTGTGTTCTGGGGATCTAGTTCTCTTTTTGGGGGCTGGTAACCTAAACCAGATTATTCCCACGGTGCTAGAGCAGCTAGCCGCCGCTTAGGTCGCTAGGGCAGTGAGCCGCTCAAGGTGCTAGGGCCGCTAGCCGTTGTTACAACTGCCACAGGCAGATTTCTGCTTGGGTCAGGCCGCCCAGAAAACCTTGCCCCTAGGCGATCTAGTGTGGCTTGCTGCTCTGGTTTGTTCTCCCTTGATTTCCCCAGTGTTGAGATTGATTGAACCATGTTGCACAACTGTCTCCAGGGACAAGCCCCCATCCAACTTCCCCAAACCACCTGTGCGATTCGGCCCCAGGTTCCCCTTGCGCCCCTGACCACACTCCGGGTGGGGGGGATGGCCCAATGGTATTCGGCTCCCCGAACTCCGGAGGAAATGCGAGCTTGCTTTGAGTGGGCTACTTTGGAGGATCTGCCGATCACGTTGCTGGGGGCAGGATCCAATTTGTTGATCAGTGATCAGGGGTTGCCGGGGTTGGTGCTGTCGAGCCGCTATTTGCGGGGCAGTATTTTTGATGAGGAAACGGGGCAAATTATTGCCTATGCAGGGGAGTCGTTGCCACGGCTGGCGTGGGAGGCGGCACGGCGGGGCTGGGAAGGGCTGGAGTGGGCGGCGGGCATTCCCGGTACGGTGGGGGGTGCTGTGGTGATGAATGCGGGTGCCCAGGGCCATTGTATTGCGGATATTTTGGTCAATACCCAGGTTTTTGGGGTGAGTTCTGCGGATGGGAGCGATCGTGAGCCGATCGATCTAGTCCACAGTAGTCATCGCGAGAAGCACGCGATCTCGACCTTGGTTCCAGATCAGCTCCGGTACAGCTATCGCAATTCGGTCTTGCAGGGGGATGGTCGCTTGGTGACCCAGGCAACGTTCCAGTTGCGACCTGGGGCTGATCCCAAGGGGGTGATGGACCGCACGAGCCAGAATCTGAACTACCGCAAGAGTACCCAGCCTTACCACTTGCCAAGCTGTGGCAGTGTTTTTCGCAATCCTCTGCCCGATCGGGCGGCGGGTTGGCTGATTGAAAATTCGGGTCTGAAGGGCTACCAAGTTGGGTTTGCCCAGGTGGCTCAGCGTCATGCCAACTTTATTGTGAACCAAGGGGGGGCGACGGCGGCGGATGTGTTCCAAGTGTTGCACCATGTTCAGGCGCGGGTTTGGGATCAATGGTCCCTGATGTTGGAGCCGGAGGTGCGGATTTTGGGCGATTTTTCCGCTGTGGAAGGATTTTCCTGAGGTTTTTGCCCCAAGCCTGGAATGGGGTTAGGGGGGGAAATCCCCTCTCACGCAAGCCTACCCCTGTTGGTAGAATTTGAGGGGCAGTGTCCAGGGTGGCGGGTTCTCGGTGAGGATAGTCTGTGAGGATGGTCTGAGCGGTGAGCCTGTTGTTATCCCCCTGAAGTAATCTGACTGAAGTAATCTGACTTTATTACAAGGTACGCACAATACTATGGCTGGAAAAGGATTTGGCTTTAGCTTGGGTAAGATGAAGGAACTGACCGATGCCTTCAAGAAAGCCCAACAGGTGCAGGAAGGCGCGAAGGCGCTTCAGGAAGAGCTGGAGCAGATGGAAATTGATGGACAAGCTGCGGGCGGTCTGGTGAAGGTGTGGCTCAGTGGTAACCAAGAACCGCTGAAGGTGGAGATTTCCCCGGATGTGTTGGGGGAAGGGGCTGATGTGCTGTCGGACTTGGTGGCGACGGCGATGAAGGATGCCTATCAGAAGTCTACTCAAACCATGCGGGAGCGGATGGAAGAGTTAACCAGCGGTTTGAATATTCCTGGGGTTTAAGCTCTGGGGTTTTGAGGCAGCAGGGCCAGGGTCAGGGTCAGAGAACCTGACCCCTATAGAGCCGGGTTGCCGTAGGGGCGGGGGTTTTCCCGCCCGTTAATGATCTAGTTGCCGTTAGCGATCTGGTTGCCGTTAATGCTCTAGTTGCCGTTAACGATCGGGTTGCCGTAGGGGCGAGGTTCGCCTGCCCAATGCCGATCGATTGGCTGGATTTTAGGGATTTTTGGGCAAAGACTTGATTTTTTTGGGTTTGCCCGTGGAAAGTAATATTGTTCTGAACGCGGCTTAATTCTAAAGGTTTTATGAAGCTCTTGTTTGTGTGTTTGGGTAATATTTGCCGATCGCCGTCGGCGGAAAATATTATGCGTCACTTGGTGGCGGAAGCTGGACTGGGAGACAAAATTAGCTGTGATTCGGCGGGGACTTCGAGTTATCACATTGGTAGCGCTCCCGATCGTCGGATGGCTGCGGCGGCCCAACGCAAGGGCATTATGCTGACGGGGGCGGCCCGACAGTTTACGGAGGCGGATTTTGAGGAGTTTGACCTGATTTTGGCAATGGATCGGGATAATTATGGCAATATCCTGCGCCTCGATCGTCGCAATCAATATGGCGATAAGGTCAAGCTGATGTGTGATTTTTGCCGTGATTACCCTGATAAAGAGGTGCCCGATCCCTACTATGGCGGCACGGAAGGCTTTAACTATGTGATTGATTTGTTGTTGGATGCCTGCGGGGGGTTGTTGGAAGTGGTTAAACAGGAGCTTTAGTAAAGCGGGCGGGTTTGTGAAAATGATCGGGTTTTAGCGGAATTTTGGGCGAAAACCTTCCCCTACGGGGGCATGGTGCTGAATGTGGGGGTTAGGGGTAGCCGAGTTGGATTTCACCGGGATGGAAGGTTTGGATGGTGGTGCCGATTTGGACTTGGAGGCAACCTTGGGCGGTGATGCCGATAATGCGGCCTGTGCGGCTTGTGGGCGGTTCCTGGGGGTTGGAGTGGGCTAATTGAGGGGAATTTGGGGATTTTGGGGGGAGGGGGATGGTTTGGTGGAGGTTGATGCAGTGGCTGAGGTAGTCGGGGAGGAGCCGATCGAGGGGGGTGTGGGGATTGAGCCAGTGGTGGTAGCCCTGGGCTAAGCCTTTGAGGACGATCGCGGCGAGGGTTTCTCGGTTGCTGATGGTTGACGGGGGGTTGAGGTCTGCGAGGGCGATCGCCCCGTCTGGGACTGCATTGCGCCAATTTAAGCCCACGCCAACCACGGCCTCACTGATGCGCCCCCCGCGCAGCCGCGTTTCAATGAGGACTCCGCCGAGCTTTTTGCCCTGGGCTACGAGGTCATTGGGCCACTTGAGACCGACGGGGAAGCCGCAATCTTGCAAAATCTGGGCAATGCCCCAGACGGTGCCAAAGTTAAGCCGTTGGGCCTCTGGGGCGGGGAGATTTTGGGGCCGTAGGCCCAGGGATAGGTAGAGTCCGCCCGGTTCTGACTGCCACGATCGATCCCACTGTCCCCGCCCGCTGTGTTGGGTTTGGGCGATGAGGACGGTGCCGGAGGGGGAGCCACGATCGAGCCAGTGCCACAGTTGGGTGTTGGTGGAGTCGATGGTGTCGCAGTGGTGAACGGTGAAGGGGGGGGCACCGGCCCAGGGGCAGGGGGCTAGGTTGGTGAGGTGGGGGGTGAGGCGATCGGGCTGCCAGACCATGGGGATTGTGGGCGTTACTCCGGTACGGTGGCCGGGGCAGTTTCTCCGGCTGTGGGGGTTTCTAGGGCTGGGGCAGTATCTAGGGTTTGGATTTGCTGATTTAGCTGGTCTAGGATGCTTTGGCGCTCAGTTTCGCCAATTTTAGGGTTATTGCGCACTTCTTCGATCTGCTGACTGAGATCCAGCACGCGAATCGGGTTCCAAACGGAATCATCGGCGGGTTTGAACGCAGACCAGTCTAGGGGATTGAGAATGCTGGCTTCTTGATAGGAATAGAAAAAGTCGCGAATGGCGGCTTTCAGGTCTTCGTCGATCGCGCCGTCGTAGACGATCGGATCCCCCGGAATCAGTTGGGAGGTCCAGATAATGGCGATTTGCTCATATAGCAAGTGACGGGTTGGTTAGGACAAAAGCTTGCGGAACGCCTCATCCAC
>JBMTWK010000024.1:0-14278 GCA_049452395.1 Prochlorothrix sp.
CCTGCCTCAAACCTCTGGCCCCACTACACTACAGAGTTTTCTGCACCACTAAGCTGAGGGGGTATCGGTCAACGTGAGATCCACCCGCTTAAAAAGGGAGTTTGGTTGAGATCGGACCGTTCTGGGAATGTTTAGGCTTATTCCGGGGTGGGTTCCTGCTCAGGAAGACTGGTTTGAAGCTTGAGGCGATTACGACCATCAATTTGCAGCGCATACTCCACCTGGTCCATCAAGCGCTGCATAATCAGCCAGCCATAGCCCCCCTCCCGCATCGCCGCTGGCTCCGGCGCATCATAATTGTCCACCACATAGCCCTCACCATAGTCCCAAATTTCTAAAGCAATATCCCGATCGCGCAAATCCAGCCGGACCAAAACCGGCAAATTGGGCCGTTCGCGGTGGGCATGGCGGACAACATTGGAATACGCCTCCACCAGCACCAGCCGAAACCGACTCGCTTGGCGGGGCCAATCCACCCGATCGCCCAACTCCTTTTCCAAGCAACCTAGGAGCCAGTTCTCCACCACAGATAGGTAGCGAAGGTCACTAGGGATATGCAGTTCACTTTGCATAGCCTATACAATCTCCAAGGAAACGAGGGTTTGATCATCATCTTGGGTTTGGCTGTGGGACTGAATCAGGCCCAACAACTCCTCCAAAACAGGGCCATGGGTATACTGGGTCAGCAACTGCCACAGCCCCGCCTGTTGTAACATCATCGCTGCCGTACCCGGCTTGCGATCGGCGGCAGGGCTAACACTGGCCTCCGTAATCCCATCACTGGCCAGCAACAGCACCTCTCCCTTCCCCAAACTGCCCACCCCAGCTTGGCCCTTCCACTCCTCTAGAATTCCCAGGGGAATGCCACGGGTCGTAAGGTATTGGGGATCGGTTTGGGTTTGGTTGGCCACCAGGCTGGGGTTCCAGACCATTGGGTAGATGTGTCCTGCATTGGCATAGGCTAAGCTGCCATCCTGGGGACGATAGCGCAAAATCACAGCCGTGATAAAGCAGTTATTGTTCACCAAATCCTGCAACAGACTGCGGTTGAGGTTGCGAATCACCGTTTCCGGCTCCGGGGACACCTCCTGGGTTAACTCCCGCCGCAGCAGAGACAGGGTACTGGCCATATAGAGGGCCGCAGGCACCCCCTTTCCGGACACATCCCCCACCGCCAGCCACACATCCCCCTGGGGATGGACATAGACCTCAAAGAAGTCTCCCCCCACCGCCCTCGCCGGTTGGCAGCAGGCTTGGACGCGGATGCCGTCCAGGGTCGGCACATCCTGGCGCAGGAGGTTGGCTTGGATTTTGCGGGCTACATCTAGCTCAGCCTGGAGTTTTTCGGACTGCTCCTGGGTCCATTGATAGAGCTTGGCTTGGGAAACAGCGATCGCCGACTGTTCCGCCACATTTTCCAACAGTTGCATATCGTCCTCGCTCCACAGGGGATTGTCCCCAGAGCAGTACAGCACCAACACCGCCAGCAATTGCTTTTTATAGGTTAAAGGGAGGCCAATAATATGCCCCTCAGCCGTTTCCCGCAGCTCACAGGAGCGCTGTTTGGGATGCTGACAGAGGTAGGCAAGCAATTGCTCCAGCACATGGGTCAGGGTTGGGCTAGCCGTGCCCTCAGCCCCCAGCTTCGGGGAAGCATCCGTCGGCGTGAGGGCTTGGAAGACTTGGGGATTGGGGAGGGGGAAGGGCAGATCGGTGGCATTAGCGGGGAAACAGAAAGGCGGAGAGACCAAGCCCTGGTTTTCATCATGGGCATAGAGTAAGCCAATGTCAGCGCCCAGGTTATTGCCGATCGTGGCCACGATCGTCTGAAGCATCCCCTGATAGTCCAAAGACTCCCGGATCGCACTGACAATCTCATTAAATAAGGACTCCCGCTGGAGGGCGCGGCTGAGTTCGCGGGTACGGCGAGAAATCGCCTCATAGGTTTCTGCCGCCTGGGCCACCACAGTTTTGAGGGTTTCTGGCTCCCAGGGCTTTGTAATGTACTTAAAAACCTGCCCCGCATTAATAGCCTCCACCAAATCCGCCACATCGGTGTAACCCGTGAGGACAATACGCATGGTGTCCGGGAAGCGATCGACGGTGCGACTGAGAAACTCCGTCCCGCTCATCCCCGGCATCCGCTGGTCAGAAATAATCACCGCCACTTCCCCGATCTCATCCAGGGTTTGTAGCGCCTTCGCCCCGCTCTCCGCCCGAAACACCTGAAATTCCCGTCGAAAAGTTCGATAGAGCAAATCAAGGTTGTCCGGCTCATCGTCCACAACCATTAGCTTTAGCTTTTGTGATCTCGCACGAGTCATGGATTTTGCCGGTGCTCTCAAGGCTGCTTTAAAGGCTTAGGAATGCCCAACCTAGGGCAGGATAAAGTACCCACGGGGGTTAAAGGGAATCAGAAAGGGATCAGAACAGGGACAGGGGGGGGCGCTGGGGGAGGGAGTTGGGGCCAAGGGTAAAGGTCAAGACAGCATCTACTGCACAGGGCGGGTCAGGTCTTCGATCGACGGCGCATCCACCATAGTCTTTGTAGCAATATCCGGGAGCGGATCATCAAGGCGGATTTGGATCATCGGCCCCGATCGGGCAAGGCGAATCACCATCCCATCCTTAGCCGCGAACTTATCAACCCGCTGGCCATCAATATACGTGCCATTGGTCCCCAGGTTGACCACTTCCCAACCATTGCCTTGGCCGCGAATTTCCACATGGTGCCGCGACACCACTGCACTATACAGCACAACGTTGTTATCATTCGCACGACCAATGCGCACAGTGGAATCCGGCTTAAAAGACCACTTCTGTACGGGGGTTTCTTGTAAAGGGTGCAACAGGGCCAGGGTAATCACACGAGCAGCGTCTTTTTCTAGAGGAATCGAAGGGAGCAGGAGAAGCCAGCGGATGCAGACTAGCCGCCATCCCAGCTACCCGTCCAGCCTATACAAGTGAGACTGGGTTCTCTTGGCCCAAAACCAACGCTCTGGAGACGAGTAGACCAGAAACCTTGAGGCTCTGAACCCGTTCTAGGGTATACCCTGGGAAGGTTCTTGGGGTCAACCCTTTTTCTATCTTACAGGTCAGAGAGCCTGGAATGGTGCCCGGATCCTGACCGAGAGGCGAAGGGTAGCACTTGGACCATTGTGCCCAGAGGGTTCGGGAAAATTTCGGGGAGCATAAGCACCCAGGCACCCCAACCTAAGCAAACAATCTCGCCCTAGGGGGGTTGGGTGGGCTGGTATCAGGTCTGCATTGTACCTTTCAAATCTATACCGGAGAATCCTGGGCAATCCCAATAAAACAACAGCAGTCCCCTAAAAATACAATGACCCCCCGCCCAGCGAGAGGTCATGCTGCCAACTGTCCCCGGACCAAAGGTCCAATGGATCCCAGGCAATTGGTGAGTAAGGGGGGTCTCAGTTAGGGGCGTTGCAGAGGATACTTGGACATTCGCCCTGAGTCGCCCTGAGTCGCCGAGACCGCCCTAGAAAAACCGAGGCGTTACTGTGGGTCCACCCATTTCGAGTAGGGTTCGCCCTCAAAGGGTTGAACGCCCGTTTTGGGATATTCGTCCTTGCTCTTGTTGAAAATTTCGATGAAACCTTCGGACACATACTGGAGCATGTCTTTCATCCGCTGGAACAGTTTCATAACCCTATCCTCCTTCTTCAGGTGGTAATGGCGATTTTGATGGATTTTGCTTAAGGAACCCCTATGGTTACCAGGGGTTGGGGTAAGGGGGGTCAGTTGGGGGCTGGGGCTTTGCGGGTCAGAAATTCCTGCTTAAAAACAAATCTTGAGGAACTGCAACAGAGGCTGTTACACAGGCTGACAACCCGCCCTAACTGTACCGTTCAAAACAAAGTGGGTCTTCCAAAGAACCGTCATCCCGGCGCAGAGGGGAAGACTGGATATAGACTCCGTTGGGAAAATGAAGGGGTGAAACGGGTGAACTGCAACGAAGGTCTACTCCTTCAGAATATTAGAAATTCTCTAGAGCATTGAGGTTGCTGCATGATTCTTTACGCTGCTTTGTGTTCATTCATAATTGGCCAACTCCCTCCCCCCAGGGCAAGCAGGGCGCAGACAGGGAAAACTCTCTTAACGCGATGTGCAACTTGATCCCAAGCCCCTCACCCTAAATCCCTCTCCCCCTTCGACTGCCGCTCAGGGACCGGGGCGAGGGACTTTGAAAATGAAAACTCTTGCTCCCCTTCTACCCCTGTGGGAGAAGGGGCTGGGGGATGAGGGGTTCAGGTGCTGCACATCACACCATTAGCGCCTGCGAATTTTCAGCTCTAGCTCTTGGCGCAGACGGGCGAGGATCGAGGTGTCATCCAGGGAGGAGAGAATGGTTTGCACCAGGGCTTTGGGGCCGTCGGCTCCCCAGGTTGCGCCCTGGGCAAGGTAGGTTTTGGTGATGCGGCCAATGCCGTAGGAGGAGAGACCGGCAACAGCGGCTTGGGTGCTAGCAACGGGGACGTAGGGGGCAAGGCTTGCGCCAGCGGTGGCAGGGGCGGCAGCGCTGAGGAGACCTTTGAGGGAGCTAAGGCCGAGGTTGGTGAAGAGATCGGTGACGGTGAGGCTGCCCATGCTGAGGGCGATTTTTTGGAGCAGGTTGACGGCTCCGTGTTCGGTGAGGGGGAGGCCGTAGAGGCGGGCCAGGGAGAGAATCATGACGACATCGATCGCCGCACCGCTGACCATATCCAGAATCGTCAAGGGGTTCAGGGCCACGGCTAACCCCTTCGTAACCGCCGCATTCCAAATCAACTGGTCGGCAGCATGGTCGCGGATTTCCATTTTCCGGCTGACGATGTGGTGGTTGGCCGCATCGGCGTAGAGCATGGAGTTGAGGGCGACGAGGGCTTTGCCTTCGCGGTGGAGCAGATCGAGGATTTTGAGCTTGAGGTCGGTGATTTGGGGTTGGCCCGGTTGGCGCTGGATGGTGATTTGGCCATCGGGACGACGATCGGCCAGGGTCACCAAAGGGGCAGCGGCGGCCATGACAATTTCGTCGGGGGAGATGAGGTCTTGGAGGCGATCGTCGCGGATTTTTTCATAGATAGCTCGGCGATCGGCCTCTGGATATTGATCCACCTTATTAAAAACCAGCAACATGGGCTTACTAGCCTGCCGCAGGGCGAGCAGCGCGTCATACTCGACCTGGGTAATATCCCCAGAAACGACAAATAAAATCAGATCAACCCGCTTGGCAACCTTACGGGCCAGATTTTCCCGACTTTCGCCGTCGATCTCATCAAGGCCGGGAGTATCGACCAATTCAATGCGGGATTGGCCCAGGCCGGGAAGGCTGAGGGTGTGGAGGGTGGGGGAGGCCGATCGGGTTAAGGGACGATCGTCCGCCCTGCTGTGCGCCCCCGCCTCGGCGATCGCCTCCACCCCAGATCCCTCGATCCACCGCTCCGTTAACCCCTCCACCGAGAGCCGCCAAGGGCACATCTCCACCCGTTGCGTCACCCCATGGACTGCCCCCGTCGTAAAAACCGGCTCCCCCAGCAACGCATTGAGCAACGACGACTTCCCCCGCCCCACCAGGCCAAAAACGGCGATTTGGACCACTTCCTGGTTCAATTTGGTCAGCATCCGGTTCAGTCCCCGGACGGCGGGTTCCAGTTGGCTCCGCTCCCGCTGGCTCAGGTCCAAGGTATTGATCAGGTTCTCTAGGACAGCCTGAGCTTGGCGATAGTGAAACTCACCCTGAAGCTGTTGAAACTCAGGATGAAGCTGCGAAGGATAGCGACGACGGGCAGGGGACGGGGACGATCGGGGTTTCACAGGGTAGGAGAAGGGGGAAATTTACTGAGCGCTAGATATCAAATACTAGACCTCAATTCTAGCGGTATCCTGAAATCGATCGGTTTCCGCCTGTGCCGCTGCCAGCAGAGTTTCCCAATCATCGGGAGGAGACCCCTGTGCCAACATCTTGCCAAACACTTTATAGGCATCCCGATCGCTCTCATAGGCCCGCTTCGAGCCTTCATCATTAACCCAAGCAAAGACAATAATGCGGCTCTCCCGGTGATAGCGAAAGAAAAGGCGGTACTGCTGAAAGAATTTAGCGCGAAACCAGTGCTTATACGCCTCCCCTAGGGTTGATCCCTGACGATACTCCGGACGAGTCGGATCCTGGGGAATAATCTCAAAGGTTAGCTTGGCGATCGCCGCAAGACGCTTAGTCGCATTCTTCTTGTTGTAGCTGTCTGGATCTTTACGGCGAAGCGCTTCGACCTGGGTCGCGAGGGCTTGAACTTGATCCAAAAATAAAGGATGTGCAAAAAGACTCCAGCCATTGACGACCAGGGGAGACAGTCTCGACACGCCTAGTCATCCTCATCGGAGAGCATTGCTTCTAAATCCACCTCAACCCCTGCAACTAAGGTCTGGATGTGGTGAGCAAACTCAGAACTCAGTGCTTGGAGGTGTTGGGGATGGCTGGCCATATCTTGGGCTAAAAAATCTAGAAATTTCTCTAGAACTGGGTCTGTTTCCGGTGATTCTAGCCGTGAAATCCAAACCCTGCCATCAGCGTGAATCGTATAGCAAATTTTGTCGTTTTTGCTTAAACCCAGTGCCTTGCGGACCGGGGCGGGGATGGTGGTTTGATAGCGATCGGTGAGGGTGGATTCCGAACAGGGGGCAAGGGTAGGGGTCATGGCGGGTTTCTAGGGTTCGACCGTGGGGTAAAGCTGTGGGTAAACTGGCTTTTGTCCCCATGGTAATGCAAATGCATTGTCTGGGCAAGGGTTCAGACCCATAGCCCCTAAGGTTGCCAGAAGGTGATGGCATCGGTGAGGGGTTGGAGTTGGGTTTGGGGGTAGTAGAAGCTGAGGATTTGGCGGCTAGACCAGCCAATTTCGGCCAAATTATAGGATCCTGCTTGGCTGAGGCCAACACCATGCCCCCAACCTCCCCCGGTGAAGGTATAGCCGGTCATTGCGCCACTGCTATTGGTTTTGGGAGTCAGATAGAACAGGATGCTAATGGGGGGCGAAAAGGCACGGAGGATTTCATCTTTTTCCAGAATCAGTTCCCCAAGGTCGGTCTGGACCCGAAGCTGCTGCACTCGACCCGATCGACCGCGCTGGGTCACCTCCAGCGATCGAATCGTCCCAAATCCCGCCAAAGAATGCTGTTTATCCGTCAGAAACTTCTTTAAGTCCTGGTTTAAAGTCACCAAAGAACCCTCCACGGACCAGCGGAAATAACGCCAGCCGATTTCGTTAAACCCATCTTTCAGGCCAATAAAAGCCCTAAAATTCTGCTCCTCGCTCAAAGGCCGCTGGTTTAAGTCCCAAATGGGGCCAACAGTATCCACCACGGGCTGAAGATAGGGGCGCGGCTCCCCATTCCAGACCTCCTCAAAGGCAGCCGTAACCCCGCCACTGGTGGAGAAATAGACCGCATCCACGAGGGTATTGTCATAGGTCAGCACTAAGCCCTTGGTCGCGGCGATCGCCCGATCGACCCGCTCCACCGTGTCCTGCCAACCCCGGTAAACCTGGCACTGGGTATCCGCACACAGTTCATAGTCATCAATGGCAAAGCGGCGCAGGTTGCGCAGGGCATAGGTCCGGGCCAGAATCGCCTGGGCTTCAACGGCAGCTTGGGGAGCAGCGGGACCAATTTCGTGGGGGACAACGCCGCGCAGATAGTCTTCGATATTAACCGTATTAACGAGGCTATAGGTGCCGTAGCTGTTGGGTTGCCAGTGGAAGGAACCCGGATGGAGACGGGGGCCAATGTAGGCGCGGTTGTAGCTGGTGTCAATTTCCAGGCGATCGCGGGTATACCGATAGCCATTGACCACCCAACTCAGGCGGGGAACGGCGGTAATGACCTTGCTATCGAGATAGGGCAAGCTAAAGCCCTGTTCCTCCAGATTTTTAACCAACATTCGCCGCAGCAAGGGCGTATGGTACACACTCCGCTTAGCCCACACTTCCCAGGTTCCCGGCTGGGCCAGTTCCGTTTCAATGCCCCGCGCCTGCCACTGCATCGCGCTATCTTCGGCACTTTCAAAGCTGCGATGGGTGCTCAAAACCACCCGCTCCTGGGCTTCTGGCTGCTCCAGCGGGGCCATCTGCACATCCATCACAACCTTCTGAGCCGTTACCGTCTGGGGTTGGCCCCCAGTTTCAAAGGTCAGGCTCAACCGATCGCCCCCTAGGGCTTCGATCGTCAGCTTTTCGTCCTTTTCTTCCCCAAAGCGCTGGACAATACCGACCTCGATCGAGGGGTTGATGGGAGTCGGGGTTTGGGCAGCGATCGGGCGGGCAGGGCCGATCGTCCCCAGGGACAGCAAGGAGAGGAGTAAGCAGGGGCGCAGGGTAGGCATTTGCAGACACCAGAAACTTGGGAAAGGAGCCATGGGGGAACTCGCGGAATAATCGGACACCCTAGAATTGTAGAAGCTATAACCCACCACCGCCATGATTGCAACCCCCAGCCCCCAGCCCCTCAGCCCCCAAGACTACCTTCAACAAGAAGACGCTAGCCCGCTCAAGCATGAGTATCGTCATGGCTGGGCCTACGCTATGGCAGGAACCACCGATCGCCACAATACGATCGTAGGCAACCTCTACAGCCTCCTGCGGCAGGCTCTACGGGGCACTGCCTGCTCAGTCTACTTCGCCGATATCAAAGTTCACCTCACCCGCCTCAATCACTTTTACTATCCCGATTTGTTGGTCACCTGCCAGCCCCAAGACCAGGAAACCAGCACCTACAAGCGCTTCCCAAGGCTTATTGTTGAAGTCCTCTCCAGCAGTACGGAAGCCTTCGATCGAGGCGATAAATTTAGCGATTACCAAACCCTAAGCAGCCTTCAGGAGTACGTTCTAGTCAGCACAAAACGGCAACAGGTCGAGATTTTTCACCGCACCACCGACCCCAACACCTCAGACTGGCTCTTTTCCAGCTATACCCCCCAATCCCCTGCTTTTTCCCTAAAAAGCCTAGATCTAGCAATAACCTGGGAAGATTTGTATGAAGATATTTCCTTCCCTCCCGATCTCCAAGTCATCCCTCTGTCCGCCCCAATAGAATAAACCCCATGAATAACCAACCGACCGAAGAAGAGCTAGAGCGCATTATCGCGGAAGTGGATAAGCTGGACCGCAATCGGGAAAAAAAGCTAGAAGAACCGCAGCTAGAGAAAGTTATTGCAGAATTAGGGCTACCACCGGAGTTAGTGGAAGAAGCCCAGCGGCGGATTCAGTGGCGGGATCAGGTGGCAGCGCAGCGGCGGCACCAGCGAAGGAGCCTGTTGTTGATTGGGATGGGGCTAAGTTTGGTGGTGGCGATCGTGGGGGCGATCGGCTGGCAGCGGGTCCAGGGAGTGCAACGGGTGGTAGCGGTACAGGATGTGCTGCAAGTGGGGGCGGTGGCTTTGGCCCCGGAAAGCGGCCCGATCGATCTCGCCAGTAATCCCGAACTGCGCTACGAAGTCGTTTTGGACCCAGCGCCCCAAGGCCGCAAGCTTTCCCTCGGTTGCGACTGGATTGCGCCCAATGGCCAAATCCTGCACCAAAATCGCTATGAAACCAAGGTGATTAATAAACCAGTTTGGCCCACCTCCTGCCGCTACAGTCCAGGAACCCGTGCAATGACCGGAGTTTGGACCGTGGAGATGCACTTAGGCGATCGGGTGCTGGAATCCGCGCAATTTGAGGTGAAGTAGTGCGGGGATTGATAGGCTACTGGGGGCTAAGTAGTCCGGAGGATCTGCGAGAGAACTGGCCAAAACTGGAGGCTGTTTTACCCCCAACAGGCCAGTGGCAGCATAGCAACCATCTCTCAGCAACACCCCAGCAACAACTCTATTGGGGAATCTGGCAGACCGCAGCGTTTTCCCCAGTTTCCCCAGGGTTATCCCCAGGTTACGGTATAGAGCAGGGTTTAGAACCGAATTTTGACGGGGAGTTGCAGATTTTAGGCGGTCTATCCGCCGGAGGCTTGTCGCAACCGGAGACTTGGGTAGCCCTCGATCGGCACCAGCGCCTGATCTGGTATCGCGATCCCTTGGGGCGAGTTCCCCTGTACTGGTTCCGCCAAAATACGACCCTCTGGTTTAGTTCTCGTCTCCAGTGGTTAGCACCGTTAATTAGCACAAAAACTATTGATCTAGCGGGATTTTATGAATATACCTGCTTTTCCTATGTCCCCACACCCCACAGCCCCTTAAACGAGATTCAGGCAGTCAGAGCAGGCGTTGGGGAACAGGTGGACTGGCAAGGGGAGTTTGCCTTTGTCCCTAGGGTCAGATCCCGCGCTGTGAGTCTCACAACTTGGCGATCGCAGCGGCCCCAACTCACCGATGAAGCAGTGGCCATTCAGCAAGTACAGCAGCACCTAAAAAGCGCTATTGAGCGTCAAACGATCGATCTCCAGGAACCCGTGGGAATTTTTCTCTCTGGTGGCCTAGATTCATCGATTATTGCGGCTCTATTGGTTCAGGCCGGAATTTCCGTCAAAGCCTACAGTTTAGACTTTGGGGAACTGGAAACCTCAGAATTACCCTATGCAGAATCTGTCGCCCAGCATCTAGGGATTCCCCTGCAAAAAGTCCGGGCTACCCCCGATCGTATTCGCAGCGCCATAAAAGCTACTGTACAAGCTTTAGATACTCCCTTTGGGGATGGGGTAACGGTTCCGCTCTATTTACTCAAGCAGGCAGCTAAGGATGAAGTTAGAATCATTTTTAATGGCGAAAATGGGGATCAGCTTTTTGCGGGGTGGACCAATAAACCGTTGATTGCGGCCAGTGTCTACAGTCGTGCGTTAGGGAATGGCACCTTGGGGCAAAGTCCCCCAACAACGGAGGCCGATCGCCTTGGGGATCCCTTTACGCAGCAGTACCTCAAAACCTTTCACCGGCTCTATGGCTATGAATCCCAAGCCCTAGGGGCAAAACTTCAGGCTCTAGGACAAGATCCCGCCCTTTGGCTCCAGGAAGCTTTGGATTCTGACGGTGATTCTCTCCTCGATCGACTGCGGCGAGCCAGCCTCATGCTCAAAGGTGCCCAGAATATCCAGCCTAGGGCAACTCAGTTAGCCCTCAGCCTCGGTTTAGCCATCCGATCGCCCTTTTGCGACCCCGATCTAACTCAATGGAGCTTTAGCCTCGACAGTCGCCTGATGTTGCGGGGCAATTGCGAGAAATATATCCTCAAGCGGGCGGTGGAGGGCTGGTTACCGGCGGAAATTGTCTGGCGGGAGAAGCGGGGCATGGGGGTGCCACTAACGCTGTGGTGTTTACAGGAGTTGTGGTCTGACCTAGGGCGATGGCTCAATCCAGCGGATTTACGGGCAGGAGGGCTATGGCAAGCCAATTTACCGGCCCAGGTGCTCCAGGGGCGTTTAGGGGGGATTCAGGGGCGACGAGTGGGGGAGATCCTGTGGTTAATGGTGATGTGGCAGCAGTGGCAACAGCAGGTTTTGGGGGTGCCAGCGGCTCCTAAGGCTTGGGATCACCCGTTTTGGCTCCCCCGTCGCCTCTGGTTTGGTTTGCAGTCGCGGCGATCGTGATCGTGCAACCGTCACCCACGCCCAAGGTCCAAACCCCGTTAAGCGGGCACCGACGCTCCCGATCGCCCTGCCATTAAAGCCAACTGATACAGAACCCGCGCCCCCACATTGGCATCCCAGGGATCGCACCCCACTTCACAGAGATCAAAGCCGATAATCTGACGACTTTGGCTCAATTGGCGCAATAAATACAGCGTTGGCTCCCAATCTAGGCCACCAGGGACCGGTGTACCCGTATTGGGGCATAATTTCGGGTCTAGGCCATCAATATCAAAACTGATGTAGACCTGGGGCGGCAGGTCGGCAATGATCTGCTGACAGAGGGAGTGCCAGGACTGACCGGCGTAGCGCTGGGCTTGGAGGTGGCGATCGTAGTGGGTAATGATGCGATCGGGGTTGGCTGCAATCACCGCCGCTTCAGCAGGACAGAGATCTCGGATGCCCACCTGCACCAGTTTGCTGACCTGGGGCAGTTGCAGCACATTGTCCATAATGGAGGCGTGGGAGTAGGTGAAGCCTTCATAGGCGTGGCGCAGGTCCGCATGGGCATCAAGGTGCAAAATGCCAAAGTTAGAGTAGCGTTGGGCCAAAGCTTGGAGATAGCCGAGGGGAACACTGTGATCTCCCCCCAGAATACCGACGATTTTGCCCCGACCAAGGGCTTCCCCACAGGTTGCCGCAACCCAAGCATTCAAATCAGCACCAGTCTGGTTAATTTCCGCTAAATCCTGCTGAAGTTCCGGGGATTCAGCTAAATCTTTGCCCTGCTCTAGGTGCTGAATCAGACGATCGGCCTTGGTCCGTAGCGCTTGGTTTTGGGCCTGCCACCGGGCCTCGATCGGGGCCATCCAAATCCCCCGCCTCCAGCCTTCTGGATCGTCTAAATCAAAAAAGTCCAACTGGGGCGAAGCCTCCAAAACTGCTTGGGGACCGGCGGCAGTCCCAGGCCGGTAGGAGGTGGTCACATCCCAGGGCACAGGCACAATCCAGACTTGGGCAGCGTCGGCGCTGAAGGGAAAGCCAAACAGGTTGCCATTCTCAACCCCTACGCCACTGGGGTCGTAGTCGGCAAGGTCAGGGGTATGGGGTGGACGATCAAGGGGCATAGCTTAGAAAAGTAGCAGTTTTATAACAATTTAATGGGATTGGGGCAAAAAATTCTCGATGCGACGCTGGAACGTCGAGATAGGCATTCCCACGCGGGAGCGCGGGCACGAGGGGTAGGCGCGGGCACGAGGGGTAGGCATTCCCACGCGGGAGCGTGGGGTTAGGTTTAAGGCAACCCCTAAAATACTCCCCTGGGAGGGCCGATTTGAAATCGGCCTTTTTAGGCGATCCTACGCAGGAACGCTGAGATGCGACGCTGGAGCGTCGGGACAGGCATTCCCACGCAGGAGCATGGGAACGAGGGGTCGGGAGATCTAGGGGCTTATTGGCGAAAATCTAGCGGGGACAAGCTTGGGCGAGGCTTTCCTGCTCCGCTGGGGTGATTTGCCAGCCTAAAGCTCCAGCATTTTGAGTTGCCTGTTGAGCTGTTTTTGCGCCAGGAATGGGTAGAGTCCCTTGGGCAATGAGCCAGTTAAGGGCAACTTGGGCCGGAGTGCGATCGTAATGGGTCGCAAGGGCTTGTAATTCCTGGATCAGAGGTTGAATCTTGGCGAGTCCTGCCCCCTTAAAGCGAGGATTAAGGCTCCGGGCACCCAAAGCCACCGGAATAACGGGATTTTCAGCCGCTGGGGATGCCGCTGGTGCCGTCAGGTTAGGGTGATATTTGCCCGTCAGCAAACCCTGGGCAAGGGGACAGTAGGCTAAAATCACCACACCTAGCTCGCGGGCTGTCTCTAGGACTCCATTACGCTCGATCGATCGCTCTAGCAGCGAATATTGCACCTGATTACTGGCTAAGGGTACGTCATAGCGGGCCAGTAACTGCTGGGCTTGGCGCATTTGGGCAGCGGAATAGTTGCTCACGCCAACGGCCCGGATTCGCCCCCGCTGTACCTCCTGGGCCAGGGCTTCCATCAAAGCAGGCTGCCGCACCAGGAATTCAAAGGGCCAGTGGACTTGGTAGAGGGGAATGCTGGGGGTTTGGAGCCGATCGAGGCTGTGGGTCAGGGCTTCGCCCACGGCTTGGGGGAAAATGCGCCAGGGCCAAGGGAAGTATTTGGTGGCCAGTTGGACCGAGGCACGGGGGTCAGAATCTAAAGCTTGCGTGAATTTTCCCAGCAGTCGCTCCGATTCTCCGAGACCATAGACCTCAGCCGTATCAAAAAAGGTGATCCCAGCAGCTAAGGCGGCAGTAAAGGCTTGGTGCAGGTCTGCCTCGCCATAGTCCTTGCCATAGGTCCAATAGAGGCTATCACCCCAGGCCCAAGTGCCGATGCCAAGGGCCGGAACGGTCAGAAAATCGCCGGTTGCAGTGGGAAAAGTGACGGTTTGGGGAGCGGCGATCGGGGTTGGAACGATCGGGGTAGACATGGGTTGCAGTTACAATATGAGGGCTAGAGAGCGCTAGAAAGGCAAAGATCTCAAGACCAAGATCTCAAGGCAAAAATCGAGGCAGAATCATCAGAAACTCTAGCAGCCTATTGTAGCAGCTTCTTTCAGAGGGATTTTGCAGTCAGTTCATGGGGGTAAATGTAGGGATAATACGACCTTTTTTTAGGGTTTACCCAACCTGTTTCAACCTGACCTAGCTTGACCCTATTTAGCC
>JBMTWK010000025.1:0-14079 GCA_049452395.1 Prochlorothrix sp.
GCCAAAGAAGCGCCAAGTGGGGTCGAGGTGGCCGGAGGCGGAGCAGAGGATTTGGATGGGTTGGGGGGGGCGGTGTTGGGCCGATCGTTGGGCCAGCAGAGCGGGATCCGTAATCGACAAACTACTGCGGTAAGCCCGCACCGTGCCTGCCCCCAACAGGACCGCATCGGCAGCGGCGATCGCCTGTTCCAAGCGCCGCTTGTCTTCAGCGGACCCAAAGCGGGCCGGAGCTTTGTCCCGATCGGCAATTTTGCCATCTATGCTCAGGGCAAGAACGAGGGTCGTGGGGGGGCGCTCAGGCTCGGATGCGGCCATGGGATTATGCCTTAACGGACTCAAAGGAAAATCCCTGCTGCAACCGATAGCTATAGGCCCGTTGGATTGCCTCCATAATCGCGGTGATTTTAACGGGCTTGGGCAGGTGGTCTTTCATGCCGAGATTGAGGTATTGGCTGCGATCGCTGTCCATGGCGTTGGCGGTCATGGCGATGATATAGGGGCATTGGGGGCTGTTGCCATAGCGCTGGAGCACTGCTTGGGTGGTAGCGACTCCATCCAGCTTGGGCATCTGAATATCCATGAAAATCAGATCATAGTCTTGGCTTTCCAGTGACTGAAGCACTTCCTGGCCGTTGGTGACCATATCCACCCGATATCCCAACTTTTTGAACAGGGCATCTGCGACTTTGCGATTTACCAAACCATCCTCGGCCACCAGGATTTTGAAGGGGAGTTTTTGGGCGAGGTGGGGGTCAACCAGGGTCATGAGGGAGGAGGACTGATTCGGATCCGGCAGGAAACAGCCCTTGATAGGTAGCTCTAGGTCAAAGTAAAACAGACTCCCCCGACCGAGTTCACTCTGCACTTGAATTTGCCCCCCCATCATCTGGACCAAGCTCTGGCTAATGGACAGGCCCAAGCCGGTGCCCTGGGTCTTAAATGCCTGGTCCCCTACTTGCTCAAAGGCCATAAAAACCCGATCGAGGGAGTCTGCGGCAATTCCAATGCCGGTATCTTCAATTTGGAAGCGAAAACGGCAATAGGGGTCGCTTTGGGCAGAATTGAGGCTAGGGAGAGGGAGATCTGAGGGCAGGCTGCTAAGAGCGGTTAGCGTTGAGAGATGGGGGTGCTGGGAGTTGGCTGGCGGGGAATTGGGGGAATTAGGGGGCTGGGGGTGCTGGGAATTGAGGGGTTGGGGACTGGGAAGATTGAGGGAGTTAGCGGGCTGGGGGTTGGGCAAATAGAGGGAATTAGCAGCCTGGGGGCTGATTTGCTCGACGGTAAAGGTGATACTGCCTGAATCCGTAAATTTGATGGCGTTCCCCAGTAAATTCAGCAGCACTTGGCGTAGACGCTTCTCGTCGGCCTCTACGGTGACGTTCACGGCCTCGGACAGGAAGCAAACAAAATGAAGTTGCTTGTCCAAGGCGGTCGATCGCATTAAGTCACAAATTGACGCAAGAAAGGTTGCTAAATTGAGCGGCTGGGGTTCTAGGCTGAGCTTTCCGGCTTCGATTTTGGAAATATCTAAAATGTCATTAATCAACATCAGAAGATGGGAGCCGGACTGATGGATGATGTTGATATTGTCCTGTTGCTGGGTGGTGAGATCTGCCTCAAGCTGAAAAACCTGGGTAATGCCTAAAATGCCATTGAGGGGGGTGCGTAAATCATGGCTCATATTGGCAATAAACTGACTTTTGGCATGATTTGCCGACTCTGCGGCCCGTTTTGCGATCGCGAGTTCTTGGTTTTGCCGTTCTAGGGACAGGGCGGACTCTTCCAATTCCTGGGACTTGAGGAGCAGCAACTCCTGAGATCGCTTCATCCGATTAAAGGCCGTGACATTCTCATTAATCACCGCATTAAAAATTAACGTGGTGACAATAATCACGCCGATAAAGGTTTGCAAAGCCGTGAGGGGATAGTTAACGTCTTTATTGCCAAAACTGCCCAGTCCCTGCACGGTACCCAACACAGCCAAGGCCGAAATTAAAACAATCAGGCTGGTCAGTTCCAACTCGCTAAAGCGAAAGGCAGTCCAGACCAAGCAGGGCATCAAAACATATTCAAGGGGGACGGGATACCAAAAGGAAACGACACTGACTGCCGTGACGATCGCCAGGAGGATGCCTAACTCTAGGCTGTGGCGGGGGGTGAAAGGTTTGCGAAATTGGATCGGGGAGGTATCGGGGTTGCGGATTGTCTCGACGAGACCGCCCCAACTGAGCAGCGCGGGGGTCAAAATTAAAATGCCAGCCACATTGGAGATCCACCATGTAAACCAGACCGGTAGGTATAGCTCCCAGGAAATATGCTGTCCAAAGGTTAAGGCGGTGACCCCAAACGTCGCATTAAACACTGGACCCAAAAGGGTGACATAGAGGAGAAAAAAGAGGGTGCTTTTGACCTGTTGGAAGGGATATACGGAGTCTACTTTCCGCTTGAAACTCCAGCTTCCAACCAGGGTGCCGAGGGTGGTGCCGAGGGCAATGACCGTCACGGTTATGAGGGACAGCAGGCTGCTTGCTCCTGTGCTGCCGTCAAAAAATGCGCCGATATTCGCCAAAAAAGACCCTAAAAAGATCCCTGGTCCGATCCATGGCCCAGTGAGGAGTGCGGCGGCGGCGGCAAGACCATCTGGTGGCCAAATTGGAGTGACGTTTTGGGGGGTTGCGGCAAAGGTGCGGGACCATGCCGCTGTGAGTGCGTATAGGAAGGCAAGGCCAAAACTAATGAGCACACGGCTCCAGCGGCGACCCCAGATTGGGCGATTGTTCATGAGGCTGGATGAGCGGAGCAGGAAAAGGAGCAGGCAGCGGTGAGCGGACGGTAGGGGGGATGTTGGGGAAGGGGCGGGGTAGAACCGGGGTTGAGATGCACTGGATTGAGTCTATATTGGATCCCTAGTATCCCATCTCACAATACCTAATTTCTCCAGTATAAAGCCTAGGGCAGGGGACGCTCGGTGCTCGATCGGGCGGGGGCTAAGCGGGTTGGAGTCGGGTCAGGACTTTTACGCCATAGGCTCGTTCAAATTCCACTTTTTTCTCATTGAGGCTCCATAGCTCCAGATCACAACTGTCGTGGGGGTTGCTGGGTTGGAGATGGAGGGCAAGGCGGCGATCGCTGCCGTCGTAGACACAGGTGACTTGGGCGATCGCCCCCTGTTGTTGGCGATCGAGGGCGACTGCAAGGCGGAGAATGGGGCTGAGTTGGTCTACGATGCGCCGGTAGCGCTTCCCGCCCAGACTGCGGTAGTTTTCGTGTTTTTTCCGGGGTTCGCTTTTGCGGTGGTAGCGGGCGAGGTTGGCAATGACTTCAATTTCTGTTTCGGTGTATCCGAGGAGGCCACTGTTGCGGATGAGGTAGTAGGAATGTTTGTGGTGGGCGGAGTGGGAGACATAGTGACCGGCATTGTGGAGAATGGCGGCGGCCCAGAGCAATTCCCGCTCCACAGCCCCCCAGCCGTGCAGTTTTCCGGCTAACTGGTCAAAAATACTCAATGCAAAGTCTGCCACCCGTTTGCTGTAGTCTTCGTTGACATGGAATTTGCGGGCAGATCGCATGACGCTGCGATAGCGGATGGAGCTTTGGAAGCGAAGGCGATCTTCAATCAAGCCATGGGTGAGCATCCAGTCTACAATCACCCCCTCCCGCAGGGCACGCTCGCAGATGGTGATACTGGTCGCGCCAAGGAGGGTCATGGCTTCTAGGAGCACGAGGGCACCGGCAACGATGATTTCGGCCCGCCGATCGGATAATCCCGGCATTTCGAGGCGATCGGCGATGGTCATCCGCCGCAGTTGTTGCACCATGGTCTCCAAATCGCGGCGGCTAAAGCTGTAGCCATTGAGGGGATCGGGGGCATTGCCGAGGTGTTGGTAGGCATGGAGCATGGCTAGGGTTTCGATCGTCCCGGAGGTGCCCACCATTTTGATCTCGGTTCCTGGCTCCAAGTGGCTGCGCAAATCCTCCACGGGCCGCTCCAGCATCCCCCGCAAATAGGCCCGCAGGTACCGAAACTCCCCCTCGCTAATGGGGTCGGTGGTGATCATTTCCGTGGTGAGCCGCACCGCCCCGACCTTGGTGCTGCTGAGGCTGAGGGGTTCTTGGCCGGAGCCGAGGATTAACTCGGTGGATCCGCCCCCAATATCAATGATGACGTGGGGCTGTTGGTGTAGCTCCATGCCGGACAGCACACCGAGGTAAATGCGGCGGGCTTCTTCGGGGCCGGAGATCAGATCAATCTCAAGGCCCAGCTCTTTTTGGACGGTTTGGATAAAGTCGCGGCCATTGGGGGCTTCCCGCATGGCGCTGGTGGCAACGGTGAGAATTTCTTCGGCCTTGAGGGCTTGGGCGCGGGTTTGGCAACGTTGGAGGGCGGCGAGGGCACGTTGCATAGCGGCTTCGGTGAGGTTGCCCGTCTCTGGACAGCGCTCCCCCAGCCGCACGGTGTCTTTTTCCTTGGCAATGATATAGAAGGCGGGCAGGGTTGGATCGATGCGCACCACAACCATGTGGATGGAGTTGGTCCCCACGTCGATCGCGGCAACGATACGCTCCCGCTGGCGATCGTCCAGGGAACGGTAGGCGTTAGCCTCAAAGTTGGGGGGGCTGGGGGGGCTGAGGGTGGCGAGGTCGGTCATGGCCCTGGGGTAATGTTGACGACGAGACGTTGACTGCAACGCTCATTGCAACACTCATTGCAATACTCATTGCAATACTTATATTAAGGGCTAATCTTGAAGATTAAACCAGCTTATTACACCAAGGCACCTCGAAAAATCCAGGTTTTGGCCACGATCGCCACGATAGAATGAGGGTTGCGGCGGGTGGCTGCGTCGCCTGCCCCCATTCATCTCATCGAGGTGCCCACCAGAGAACGAGCTAACGGTTATGCCCAACCGGGGCAACCACGGGGGAATTGCCCCGACCCGATCGCCTAGTCCGCCAACGGGAGATAGACCCGTTATACTTCTATGTCAACCCTAAAAACGTGAGGCACGCTCAGGGATTGGCCTGTTTTCTAGGACGGGTCAGTTTCAACGCAGGTGAGCATTCGCAAGGTGGCAGCAGCGGCGTAGTTGCGGAGGGCGGGGCTATTGGGGGCAAAGGACTGGCCTTGCTCATTGACCGGGCTGGCCACGCGGCAATAGCTCGACATGGTGAGCACGGCTTGCTGGGACCAATGGCCGTTAATGTCGCTAAAGGCCGCCGGAGCTTGGCGGGGGTTAATGGCCGTATTCAGACCCCGGAGGGCTTTGCCATACTCCGAAGCACGACGCAGCACCGCGATCATCTCGGCACGGGTCACCACCTGGGCAGGCCGGAACATGCCATCGGGGTAGCCGCTGACAATATTGACATCCCGCGCCAGTTGGATCTTGGCGGCACTCCAGCGCCCCTGGAGCACATCGGGGTAGGGGTTGCCGCCAGCTTGGGCCGGGACGGGGAAGCGCACACCGGGAATTTTAGCGAGGGACTCCAGCACTAAGGAGACCAACTGTTCCCGCGTTAAGGAGGCGAGGGGCCGATAGGTGTTGTCTTCCGCAAAGCCACTGACAAAGCCCCGCGCTAAGGCTCCTTCAATTTCGGCCCGGTAGAGATCTCCGGCGATATCGGGGAAGGTGTTGCTGGGCGTGCTGGGTGGGGGAGTGGGGGTGGGGTTAACGACGACGGGGGGGCTGGGTTGGGTGACGACGGGCTGGGTTGGGACGGGCTGACCGGCAACCTGGGCGAAGGACTGGTCATTGGTGAGGTAGATGTGGCCGAGGGTTTGGCCGTCGTAGGTGCGGCGGGTGAAGCGCCAGCCGGGATGGAGCACGAGTTTGGCGTAGTCGGTGGTGAGGCCGTAGGCGCGGCCAATTTCAATGACGGGATCGCTGCGGCGAATGGGGTTTTTGCCGACGAGGATGAGATCGTTGCCTGACCGGACGATGCTGAGGCTGTAGGTGAGGCCCAGGTCTTCCCCGGCCATCCGGATGGAGTAGCCGTTGGAGTCGATGCTGCGGCTACAAATGCCGGTAAAGTCGAAGGTGAGGAGGAGGGGGTTGACGATCGTCGGGTTACTGCCGCTTTCACTCCAGCAGGCGCGATCGTTTCTGATTTGTTCAAAAATGACAAGTTTATGGGAGCTACCACCGTCTACCGGGGCTGCAACGGCCACTAAGCGGTTTTGCTGGGGAATTTCCTGTTGGCCAAAGAGTTGGGCCATGGCGGTTTTGGCAAAGGTGAGGGTGCTCAGACCCGCGAGGAGGGTGGCAGCTAAGCCGAGACGAAGGGAAGATTTCATGGCGGTAGCACTCCAAAATTTCGATAGCAAGTTCACGTTAAGACTGAGGTTGAGCGCGGAAGAGGCGCAAGGCTTTGGGATAGCAAGGCTTAGGGTTGGTCTTGGGAAGGTTTGAGATGATCCCAATCTTGCCCCTGTTTACCATGAATAGGTTGTTTTGCCCTAGCAAGGGGGAGAGAAATTCTAGGGGTGGCAATCCCCAGGGGTGGGAACCCCCCGATCGGGGGGACCGTTTTGGGCTGCTGCCCTGCGGGTGTTTGCCCTTGATGGTCTTGCTTGATGGTGGTCCTGCTTGTTTAGGATAGGGGGCTGGGCTGGGTCAGGGGGCTGGTCTTGGTTCAGTTCATAAAAAAACACAGACTGGGACACTTTTGCAGGGCCAGTTGCGTCAAGGCTGGGTTGCTTGGGGTTTATGCTGAAGGTCTAGTCTGAACCTCTTTCCAGTGCGGGCATCTTGCCCGCGTCGTGAGCGAGACGCTCACCCTGGTGGGTGTAAAACTTGGGCGTAAAACTTATGCCTTGGTCTACTCGTCAGAACCTCTATCTTGAACCTCTATCTTGAAGGTCTATCTTAAAAAGCTATGCACCGTTTAGCAGCAACTCCCGGCGGTTGGAACCCTGATGCGGAGGGGGTTATTTTTATTGACCAAACGCCTGCGCCGATCGTGGTGCTGACGGCTGCGGATACGGATATTCAAACCTTGGCCGCTGCCTTGCCCCAACTGCCGGGGGATTTTCCAGCGGTGCGATCGGTCAATTTGCTCCAACTTCAGCAGCAGTTGACGATCGATACCTATGCTGACACGGTGCTGAACCAGGCCCAGGTCATTATTGTGCGGCTGCTGGGGGGGCGGGGCTATTGGAGCTATGGGCTGGAGGTGGTGAAGGGGGTCGCAGCGGAGACGGGGGCGGCGTTGTGGGTGCTGCCGGGGGACGATCGGCCTGATTTGGATTTGGTGAGCCATTCGACGGTGGGGCTGGGGGCGGTCGATCGGCTGTGGCGCTATTTCTGTGAGGGGGGGGTGGAGAATTTGCGCCATGGGTTGGCGTTTGCGGCGTTTACGGGGTTGGGCTGGGGCAGTTTGCCGCCGGAGCCGCGATCGGTGCCGAAGTTGGGGGTGTATCCATCCCCCTTGGTCTCCCTTTTGCAGCGGAAAGAAGGCGAAAAAGTGGGAGTTTTGCTGTTATTTTACCGATCCCATTATTTGGCGGGGAATACGAAGCCGATCGAGGTGTTATGTCAGGCACTGGCCGATCGGGGCTTGGAGCCGTTGCCGGTTTATGTGTCGTCCTTGCGCGATCGAGAGATTCAGGAGGAGATTTTGGGGCTAATGGGCGGGGGCGATCGGCCTTCCGTAGGTTTGGTGCTGAATACGACGGGTTTCGCCTTGGGAACCCCTCACCCCAACCCCTCTCCCCAAGGGCGAGGGGCACATGATTTCCCTCACCCCAACCCCTCTCCCCAAGGGCGAGGGGCTAAGAGTTTGGATCCCTCTTCCTCCTCCTTCTCCCCTAGGGAGAGGGGGGCCGGGGGGGTGAGGGGCAGCTTTTGGGAGCAATTGGGCGTGCCGGTGTTGCAGGTGATTTTGAGCGGGGGCACTGTGGAGCAGTGGCGGGAGAGTTGGCAGGGGCTGACTCCGAGGGATATTGCGATGAATGTGGCGCTACCGGAAGTAGATGGGCGGATTATTACGCGGGCAGTGTCCTTTAAGGCGGTTCAGCAGCACCAAGCTAGCCTAGAAACTGATGTGGTGATTTATGAGCCGGAGCCGAGTCGAGTTGAGTTTGTGGCGGACCTAGCCCGGAATTGGATAACCCTAGCCCAAACCGCTCCCCAAAACCAACGCATTGCCCTGATCTTAGCCAATTATCCGACCCGCGATGGTCGCCTTGCCAACGGTGTGGGACTGGATACGCCGGAGAGTTGCGTTAAAATTCTCCATGCCCTGGCCGCTGCGGGGTATAACCTGGGGGATTCGGCCCAAATTCCGGCGACGGGGCAGGATTTAATCTGGGTACTGACCCAGGGGCAGACCAATGATCCTGAAGGAGAGTGGCGATCGGTGGCCCAAAGTCTCGATCGGGGTCAATATCAGACCTATTTCCAGCATTTACCGGAGTCAGTTCAGCGGGGCGTGACCGATCGCTGGGGGGCGACGGCCCCAACGGCTGAAACGGCAAGCTTTCCCGTTGCAGGTCTGCAATTAGGCAATATTTTCGTGGGGATTCAGCCATCACGGGGGTATGACCGGGATCCCAGTTTGAATTACCATGCGCCGGACTTGGAGCCAACGCCGGAGTATTTGGCCTTTTATGAGTGGCTGCGATCGGGCTTTGGTGCCCAAGCTATTGTCCATGTGGGGAAACACGGTAATTTGGAGTGGTTGCCGGGGAAGGGACTGGCTTTAAGCCAGAATTGCTATCCAGAAGTGGCCTTGGGTGCTCTACCGCACTTTTACCCTTTTATTGTCAATGATCCGGGGGAGGGTTCCCAGGCGAAACGTCGCGCCCAGGCGGTGATTTTGGACCACTTGACACCACCGATGACGCGGGCGGAGTTGTACGGGCCTTTGGCGCAGTTGGAGCAGTGGGTGGATGAGTATTATGAGGCGCAAACGCTGGATCCGCCCCGTGTGCCGGTGATTCGCCAGCGAATTTGGCAGTTATTGCAGCAGGAGCATTTGGATCGGGAGTTGGCCCTCACCCCAACCCCTCTCCCAGGGGGCGAGGGGCTAAGAGAGTTGAAGATGGGGACTGCAACTTTTTTGCCTGGGGGCGAGGGGCTAAGAGAAGGAGAGGGAGGGGGTGAAATTTGGTTGACGGCCCTCGATCGCTATCTGTGTGAGCTGAAAGAGGCCCAGATTCGGGATGGGTTGCATATTTTTGGCCAGTGTCCAGCGGGGGATCAGTTGCGGGATTTGGTGGTGGCGATCGCCCGATCGCCCAGTGGAGGCCGCCAAGGCTTAACCCGTGCCCTTGCGGCGGATTTGGGTCTAGATTTTGACCCGCTAACGGCGGATTTAGGGGAAAACTGGGTTGGGAGCAAGGTAGAGGTGTTTCGGGACTGCCGGACGATCGGGGATGGTGTAGCGATTCTAGAGGCGATCGCGGCAGATTTAGTGAGTGATCTGATTAAGAAGATGAATAGTGAGGATTTGAGTCGTAAGCAGTCGGAAATTGAGGAGTTGAGCAGTGAAAAATTGAGCAGTGAGAAATCGAAAGGTGAGGAGTTAAGCAATGAGAAGTCGGAAACCAAAACACAACCGGAACTTGACTGGATTGCGCAGTTTTTGTTACCTGCACTGTACCAAACGCCCCAGGAAATCACCCAACTGCTGCGCGGCCTAGGGGGTTGCTACATTCCCCCCGGTCCCTCTGGGGCACCGAGTCGAGGACGGCCTGAAGTCTTGCCCACGGGCCGAAACTTTTATTCCGTGGACCTGCGGGGACTGCCAACGGAAAGCGCCTGGGACTTGGGCCAGAAAGCAGCGGATGCTGTGATTGAGCGCTATACCCAGGAAAATGGTGAATATCCCCAGAGTTTGGGGCTGTCGGTTTGGGGAACCTCGACTATGCGGACGGGGGGGGATGATATGGCAGAGGCGCTAGCGCTGTTGGGGGTGCGGCCTGTGTGGGAAGGTCCATCGCGGCGGGTGGTAGATTTTGAGATTTTGCCGGTAACGGTGCTGGGGCGGCCCCGTGTGGATGTGACCTTGCGAATTTCGGGCTTTTTTCGCGATGCTTTCCCGAATTTAATTGATTTATTCGATCGGGCGGTTCAGGCTGTGGCGCAGTTGCCAGAGTCGGCAGCGGAGAACCCCTTGGCCGATCGGGTGCGCCAGGAAAGCCAAAGGGGGCAAGATCAGGGCTTAACCCCAGAACAGGCCCAACAACAGGCCAGTTATCGCGTTTTTGGCTCCAAACCAGGCGCTTACGGGGCGGGGTTGCAGGGACTGATTGAGGGGCAGAACTGGCAAAGTGATGCAGATTTGGCACGGGCCTATATTAACTGGAGTAGCTATGCCTATAGCAGCAGTGGCGACCAAGGTAACGGTAGTGGCTGTCAGAGCCACAGTGCGCCGGAAGCCTTCCAAAACCGGCTGCAAACGCTGCAAATTGTTCTCCATAACCAGGATAATCGGGAGCATGATCTCCTGGACTCCGATGACTACTACCAGTTTCAGGGGGGCTTAACGGCAGCGGTGCGGGTAACCCAGGGCCAACAGCCCCACACCTATTTTGGCGATCACTCCCGCCCAGAGCAGCCGAAAATCCGGAGTTTAGCAGAGGAAATCGCACGGGTTTACCGATCGCGGGTGATTAACCCCAAATGGATCGCCGGAGCGATGCGCCATGGCTATAAGGGGGCGTTTGAGATGGCAGCAACCCTAGACTATCTCTTTGCCTACGATGCAACGGCCCACTGTGCTGGGGATTATATGTATACGGGCCTCAGCGATGCCTATGTGCTGAATCCGGACGTACAAGCCTTTATTCAGGCCCATAATCCTTGGGCGTTGCGGGATATGGCGGAACGGCTGTTAGAGGCGCATCAGCGGGGGCTGTGGCGACAGGTGGAGCCGGAACGGTTGGAGCAGTTGCGATCGATCGTCTTGGAAGCGGAAGGGACGATCGAGGGTCAAGGGGACCGATCGCCTCTACCCGCACCGTGATTTCTCCCTGGGCTAACTGCACCTGTACCCGATCGCCCACGGCAATGGTTTCCGCCGATCGGACAATTTCCCCCGACTGCTGCCGAACTAGGGCATAACCCCGCCGAATTACCGCTGCTGGGTCTAAACTGCTGAGCCGCTCCTGTAGGCTTTGGTAGCGTAGATTTTCCTGGCGAAAGCGTTGGCGGGTGGCTTGGAGTAGGCGTTGGTTGAGGTGGTTGAGGTGTTGGCGATCGCGCTGGAGTTGGCGATCGGGGGCTTGGCGTTGGAGGCGCTGCTGGAGCAGTTGGAGGCGTTGTTGTGCGTTCTGGATCTGGCGTGCGGTGGCCCAGCGCAACTGTTCGACCCGATCGCCCTGCTGCGATCGTAAATCTGCTAAATCGGGCACGGCCTGCGCTGCTGCTGCCGTAGGGGTATGGGCACAGAGATCTGCCGCTAAATCCGCCAAAGATTCGTCCCGCTGGTGACCAATTCCCGTAATAATTGGGATTTTGCACTGGGCCACTGCCCGCACTACCCGCTCATCGTTGAAACAGGCTAAATCTTCCTTTGCACCCCCGCCTCGGCTCAGCAGGATCACCTCAGCCCGTCCATCCGCCTCAATGCGTGCCAATGCCTGCACGATCGACCCTGGGGCTGCTTCACCTTGCACTTGGGCCGGAGCAAATAACACCTGAAGGCCGGGATAGCGCGATCGTAGGGTGCGCTGAATATCGCCCCAGGCGGCGGCTTGGGGTGAGGTGACAACGGCGATCGTCTGGGGGTGGGTTGGGGGGGCTTGCTTGAGGCTTTCGTCGAAAACACCCTCCGCCTCTAACCGTTGCCGCAACTGTTGTAACCGCAACGCCTGTAACCCTGCCCCCGCTGGGAGCCACTGCCACACCACTAACTGATACTGGCTGCGGCTGGTAAAGAGGCGCAAACTGCCCAGAACAAGCACCTGTTCCCCAATTTCCGGCAATCCCGCCAATTTATGCTGCTGCCCCTTCCAAATCACGCAGTGAATTCCCAGCCGATCCTCTGGGTCTTGTAGGGTAAAGAAAAAGCCCTTTGCATGGGGGCTAATGCTGGAAATTTCTCCCATTACCCACACTTGCCGCAGGTAGGGGTCTTCTTCCAGCAAATCCTGGAGATAGTGGGTTAATCCTGCCACGGTCAGGGCACTATTGGGCGTGGAAGCGAGCAGTGATGCAGTCATAGGTAAAGAGCCAGAAAAAAGGCAAAAAAGCTAAGATCTAGGGGTAAAAGCTAGGGTTTGGGTTTAGCTTAGCCACAAACTCGGTTACAGCCTCGGCATCGAGGTCAGGCTGGTGCTTTGGGTTGAATTCGGTTTCGAGTTCCGTGTCCCCCTCTGAATCCTCGTCGGGGATGGCCGTGGGGCGGGTGGACTGGGCAAAAATGCGGTAGCGATCGAGGTTGTTCCAGGCATGGGTTGCTACCTCGGCATTGGGTAAGTCGCCAATGAGGGTGATCTCCTCGATCGTTTGGGCTTCGTAGGGTGTTTCAGGGGGCGCTTTAGGGGGTACCTCAGGGACTGGGGAGGAGTGGGGATGTTTAGGGGAAGAATAGGCGAGGGAGGCTGGGCTAGGCTGGGAATGGTTGCTGGACTTGGCGAAATTTGCCGCTTTGAGGGTCTGGGAAGGGGAAGCTGGAGGTTTTGGGGCTGTAGTCGTGGCTGTAGTGGTGGCCGTTGGCGTTTTCCCCTCGGTATCCACCAAGGTGTACTGCACCCCCTCGGCATGGATCGCAAAGGTCACGCTAAACACATCTAAAAAGTAACTAAACCACTGGCACTCTTCCGGCGGGTATTGATTATAGTACCGAACTAAATAAGCAATGCGGAGATCTAAGTAGTTACGCACCGTGGGACTGAGCAGCACAAGCTTGAGCAGGGTAACCACTAAGGTTAGGGTTCCTCCCTGGGTTAACAGGGCGGTAAACAGTTCTGATGGCCCTTGGCCGTTTTCTGTGGTGAGGAAGCGCACAGCTTGGTTACAGGTCCGCTGGCACAGGCTTTTACTGACGATCGTGTCGTCGTGCTGGGGATAGACCGTATCGAGCTTGGCCGTCATGACCGCTTTAAATTTTTTGACGAAGGGTTGTTTCTCCATGGAGAAGATTAGGTATTGCACTAAGCTTCTCTTATAGGAAAAATAATCCAGTCCGGCGGTTTGCTCCTGGAAAATATTGGCAATATTGCGATGGCTAAAGTAGCCATTTCGCTTCACGATTAGTTTAATGAGGCGCAGGGTTTCGTCCCCCAAACCCGTGGGATTTACATGGTTGGAGGAAGGGGATTTAGGCTTGACGCGGCGGTGAAGATCGGAGTGGAGTTTGGCGTTGTGGCTGCTGGGGTAGGAGGCTTGGGAGTGGGCCACGTACATGGCTAAATCCAGCCTGAAACGATAGCGAATTTGGTCCGAAATATGGCGGGCAGTTTCCCGTTGTTCCGGAGGATTATCGCTGTTTTCGTATTGGGGAACGAGGAAGTAGTAGGCATAGCGATCGGTCCAGGGTTTGGCAGCGGGCGGTGAGGGTGACTTAGGCGGAGCCGCAATAAAACGCTCACTCATGAGCCTGAGATCCGCATAGTCGCTACTCTCTAGAAAATGGCTCAGCCATTGCCGTAACCGCAGCTTCCAGGGTGGCATCACCAACTTTTTGGGGACGTAATTGCGGAGGTCTTGGACCAGTTGCACAATGGCAAGGTGCTTGCGGCGGGATTCCCAGTTGTTGAGCAGGATGTAGCAGGAGCGCTTGAGGGTGTTGTGATAAATCTGCTCTTGATTGCTAAAGGCAAGTTCTTGAATGGCCAAAAAATAGGCATCACAAAAGGTGCCGCTACAGCTCAGGAAAATTGACCGAAATAGCTCTAGGGTTGCCTCTGGCTCCTCAGTTTGGACGGAGGTAAAGAGACAATCGTAAATAATTTCCTGGGCATCCTCTAAAATTTCATCCTTGGTGCGTAGGGATGGGGATGAGGATTGGCTATAGTCATCGGAAGATGAGGGGAAAGATGCCTGAGACATGGCGTTGGGGCTGGAGGATAGAAAGGCGAGGGAACCCTGAGAACAGGTAGAAGCACCAGACACCGATCGGAAATGCTGTGGG
>JBMTWK010000026.1:0-13943 GCA_049452395.1 Prochlorothrix sp.
TCCGATCGAAGGGCTGAAACCCTACTAACTTCGTAGACCCCTGAATAGTTACCACGGGTAGGGATATAAGCTGGTGCGTTTTCAAGCCAAGCTTCTGGAACTTGATCGGCTTGCACTTCAGTTTTACTATTCGTAGAAAAGCTAAATTCAAAATCGCACCGATGGTCTGCAAACACAAGCTTAATCTCACATCTCTCACGACCTTGCTTTCGCCTAGCCAGTCGCCCAAGGGATTCAGGTCGAAAAACATTGATAAGTTTTTCAGCCAGACGAGTTTGCATTAAGGCTTTTGTTGGGGCGCTGCTGGTTGGCTTGCGGCGGGAGCATCCCACTTTAGCGATTTAACCGACCGGGTAGGGGCAATCCCCCCGTGGTTGCTCTGGTTTGGGACCGAAGACGGGAGCCACGGGGCACGACCCCTACAGGGATTTCTTAGCGCACCACTTCCAAGTCTGGGAGGGAACCGGGACGGATCCAGGCAATGCGTTGAATGCGGCGCGTGCGGGCATAGTTGCGGACGGCCTCTGCGCCCATGTCTGGGTGGAGATGTAGCTCCACGCGCACCGGCTCCGCTGTATCCCGCAGCTTTTGGGCATAGGCGATCGCCTCGTTGTAGACCTGGGGCACCGTCGGCACCACCAACCAATCGCTGGCGGGGGTGAACTGGGGCAACTGGCCCAGGGTCAGCATCACCTGTTGCAGGGTTTCGATATTGAGGGAAAAGCCGATGCCGGGATAGGAGGTTTTGTCGGGGTTGTAGAGTCCTAAAAGCTGGTCGTAGCGGCCCCCTTGGCCGATCAGCCACTGGCCAGAGTCGGTTTGGCGGACGACCTCGAAAATAATGCCGGTGTAGTAATCGAAGGTTTGCACCAAGCTGAGGTCGAGGATGAGGGGCGATCGGGAGCCAAAGCTGGGGAAGCGGGTTTGGAGGTTTTCTTCCAGCAGGCTGACGAGGTTTTTAAGGTTAATGACCCGCTCTTGCTGTTCGGGGGTGAGCTTGAGCTTGCTGACCCGTTGCAGCACCGTGGCCGGTTCTCCCCGCAGATCGAAGAGGGTGAGGGCGTAGGTTTGGAGGTCGGGGCTGAGGCCGAGGGTTTCTAGGCCAAGGCGATCGAGGTGGGCAATGGCATGGCGAACCCGATCGCGCACCGCTGGCTCAAAGGGATCGAGGAGGGAATGGGTTAACCCGGCTTCGCCCAGCACTAAGAACCAGGGCAGGGGGTCGGGGCTGGGGGGGGTGGCCCGATCGGCGGAGCGATCGATCGTGGGGGACGCACTGGGGGGAACCAGTCCCAAGCTCACCAGGCAATCCGTCAGCAGCAGCAGCGCTTCCACATCCGCCAACAGTCCCCCGCTGCCCAGTAGCTCAATCCCCGCCTGGTAATATTCCTGGGGAACGGTGCGCCCCCCTTGGTGGAACTGGCGGAAAACATTGGCCTGGTAATAGAGCCGCAGCGGAAAGGAGGCTCCGGCGAGGCGGGTGACCGCAGCGCGGGCGATGGAAGCCGTGAGTTCCGGGCGCAGGCCCAGCTCAGCCTCATCTTCGGCCTGGACGGTGACCACGGACGATCGTTGAATCGCATCCCCCGCCATCAGCGTATCCAACCGTTCCAGGGTGGACGTAATAATGCGATGGTAGCCCCAGGCCCGGAAGACTTCCCGCAGCCGTGCTTCGACCCATTGTTTCTGGGTGACATCCAGGGGCAGGAGATCCCGTGCGCCCCGAGGTGGTTGATGAACCATTATTTTTTCTTACCCCCAAATAAACCGCCCAAAAAGCCGCCCCCATCGGGCTTGCTGTCTTTTTTTCTGCTGGATGCTGCGTTGGATGCTTTGCCCGCACTGGCACTGCCCTTCGGGCCGCCCACATCCACCACTTGGCCCCGCCTTTCCAGTTCCTTCTTGGCTTTGAGGGCTATGGCGTTGGTGGGATCCAATTCCAGCGATCGCTTCACAGAAACCCTCGCCATGGGTAGGTTCCCCTGGACCAAATACAGCTTACCCATCAAAGCATGGCAGCGACTGTCGTTGGGGTCAATCCGCATGGCATCCCGCAGGTCCATCGTGGCGCTGCGGAAATCTTTTTGGGCAATGTAGTCATCGGCGCGGCGCAGGTAGTTTTCCAGGGAGGAGGTGGTGCGGCTGGCGGCGGGGGTGCCTGGGGCGGGGGTGCTGCTGTTGGTGCTCGTGCTGGGATTACTGCTAGGGCTGGTACTGCTGCTGGGGCTAGGGTCTGGGCTGGGTTCAGCGGGGGCTGAGGGGGTGAGCTTTTTGTTGGCGCTGGCCTGCCGCATGAGGTAAACCAGGTTGAGTTCGCTCAGTTGCCCGATCGCCCCTAGGCATCCCGATAGCGCTGCGTACTGAGTTTGGGCTAAGGCCGTTACCGACTGCGTATAGGCTTGGTCCAAATCATCGGCTGCGGCAAGGGTTTGCGCTGTGGCCCCCAAGCTGTCGATCGCCACCATTTGCTGGACGGCCTGCTTGCCCTTGAGCTGAATCAGCAAGAGGTACTCTTTGCGCTCTTTTTCTTGGGACAGGGTGTTGTAGGCAGGGCCGACGAGCTTAGAAAAGACCTGGGTGGCGATTTGGGCTTCTTCCGTCGCTTCCTGGCCGATAAAGCTATCTGGGTGGAGTTTACGGGCAATTTTGAGGTAACGCTTCCGAATGGTGTTTGCGTCAGCCGTGACCGGAACCCCTAGGATGGCGTGGCAATCGGTGAAGTCGTCGAGGGAAAAGAGTCCTTTGGTGACTTGGAAAGACATATTCCAGCCCTTGTAAATAGCAAACGGTAATGGCGAACAGTAAATGGCAAACAGTCAGCGGCAAAGGGAAGCGGGGACAGCATCTGACCTTTGCTCTGCGTTCCGGCATCTGGCAGTAAAGCTCATGCTTTATCTTAACAGTTGTTTTTGGTCACCTAGCTGCCCCTAGGGTTGGGGGTGGGGGCTAGAGGCCGAGGGGCTGAATTTGGGCTTGGGCGAGGGCTTGGCTGAGTTCAGCTTGGAGGGGGCCGTTGGTGGCGAGGATGCGGCCCGATCGCAGCTCAAAGGCTTGCTTGTGGTCATAGGCGGTGACCAAGCCTCCCGCTTCCCGCACCAACACCACCCCCGCCGCTAAATCCCAGGGCGATAGCCCCCGCTCCCAGTAGCCATCTAAGCGCCCACAGGCCACATAGGCCAAATCCACGGCGGCAGAGCCGCCCCGCCGTACACCTTGGGTGAGGTGGGTGAGGTGGCAGAATTCGCGGTAGTTATTGTCGTCGGTTTCGCGGCGATCGTAGGCAAACCCGGTGACCAGTAGGCTCTCGGCCAAGGTGACGGTTTTGGAGACGGTCATGGGCTGGCGGTTGAGGGTTGCGCCGAGGCCCGTTGCGGCCCGGAAGAGTTCTTGGAAAAAGGGGGCATAGACGACCCCAACCTGGGGTTCCCCGTGGATGAGGAGGGCGATGGATACGCCGTAGAAGGGGTATTGGTGGGCGTAGTTGGTGGTGCCGTCGAGGGGATCGATCGCCCAGAGAAAGGCTTCGTCTTTGGCCTCGGTTTGCCAACCGGATTCTTCTGCCAAAATGCTGTGGTTGGGAAAGTGGCGCTGGATGACCCCTAGGACGGCGGCTTCCGAAGCCCGATCGGCCACGGTGACCAAATCTCCCGATCGGCCTTTTTCTTCAATGCTGTGGCGATCGAGTTTGCCCCAGTAGCTCTGGAGAACGGCTCCCCCGGCGAGGGCCGCTTCGGTGGCCACTTCTAGGAAGATTTGTAATTGCTTGGGATCCATAGGTTAATCAGTACATAACATCAACACACGACATCAACCCACGACATCGACGCACAGCATTAACCCGCGACATCAGCGCACAACGTCAACGCGCATCAACCCACAGCATTACCGGCCTCTAGGGCAGTCCTTTTACTTGGTCCGTCAGCACGACGACACTGGGCGCGTCTACCACCAGCGCCTTAAAGCCTTGGCGGCTGAGGTCGGCGAGGAGGGTGAGGGCTATGGTGCTGTCGGCGGTGTAGAAGGCGAGGAGGTAGGGCCGTTGGCCAAAGCTGGCTAAACCGGGGGTTTGTTGGCGGGCTTGGCGCAGGCGCTGGGCCACGACGGGATCGTTGCTGTAGTCCACCAGAACGGCATAGCCTGCACCGAGGGCTTGGGGGGTAAAGGTGCGGGGGCTGGGGGCTGAGCTGGGGGGAGTGGGGGGGGCGCGGGGGGAGTTGTCGGAGGGACGGGCGACAAAGGATTGCAGGCTGGCCACTTCTTTGATGTAGTCGGCCCAGGCGTTGGCATCCTCAGGGTTGCGGAAGCCGCCCATGCGGGACACGGTGTTGCCCAAGTAGTCGCAGGCGGGCACGGAGACGGAGGGGGGGAGCGATTGGCGCAGGCTTTCCTGGGTGGCGGGGTCGGGGGTCAGGACCAGGAGGAGATATTCGCCCGGAGCCGGGGGCGCACAGGCGGGAAGCACTCCGGGGGCGGTTTGTCCCAGGCTGGGCAGGGCTAGGCCCCCCCAGGTCAGCAGGCCCAACAGGAGGGAGGTGCCCCATGTCCTGACGGATCGCGGTGGTTGTGGCCCACGGGGGGAGGTTGGCTGGGGAGATAGGGCGGCTGGGGCTGTATCCCTGTCCAGGGAAGGATCCCAGGGAAGGCCAAGGCGGGGACAGGGGGTGCGATCGTCGATCGACCGGGAATCGATCGCCCTGGGGCCGCGATCGATCGCCGGGTCACCGGCTGTTGCCGATCGAAGGTAGGTAACCCTGGGCTTGGGGATCCTGGGAACAGGAGGACAGGGGAATCTCATGGGGATAGGTTGTGTGATGGTTCTCTCAGGCCATGGGAGCGGTTGGGACGCAGCCGCGATCGACAGCATACCTAAACTCACCCTATATAAACCACCCCTTTCTTCCCAGCGCAAGGCTTCACCCGTTGTCTGTGGGCAAATGGAGACGGGGCTTAAACGGTTGCCAGGGAGGCGATCGGATCGGGAATGCCTTCGGAGGGGGCTTGGAATTCGCCCGTGAGCACAAACTCAAGGCGCAGCTTGAGCCAGGTAATAAAGCCGCGATCGGTGGAAATAATGGCGGCGGCGGGTTGGGGACATTTGGCCTTAACGTCCGCCAAGGCGGGCGCATCCAAGAAGGCGGGCTGCTTGACTAGCCAAAAGTCAATTTCTTTTTCTTGTTCTTGGTAATTGCGGTAGCGCTCCCGAAACACCTCATCCAGGGGTTCATCTTCGCAGAGAAATTTTTGGCTGGCAGCGATGTAGTAATAGGTCTGCATGGTTCCGATGGGTAGTTCAGACAGATAGGTTCAGAGATATAGAAATCTTAAAAGAGTGAGGAGCAATCTTGCTCCCCTCTCCGGCCCTGGGGGCGGGGCTGGGGTGAGGGATATTGCAGATTTTCAAGGAGATAACGCAGGAAATCGCTACAGATAGCCGCTATAGATAGCGAAAGATAAGTAGGTCACAGTAAGTTGCCGTAGGATGCGTATAGCCTGACGGCATTCAAGAAAAGCGACAGCGTAACGCATCAGAGCCAGACTCTGCGGTGCGTTACGGCTCTGCCTAACACACCCTACAAGTTACGTTTACTTTTTCTGACCTACTTAGCTGCTACAGATAGCCGCTATAGATAGCGAAAGCAACAGATGATGGCTTGGCCATGAAAATCCTGATTATGCGCCAAGGGGCACATCCTGGGATTGGGGGGCATTTGACCTGAGGCCGTTTCGGGAGGGGTGTCCCTGCACCGAACCGCTTTGGTCCAAAACCGGGGCAACCACGGGGGGATTGTCCCGACCCAATGGGTTACCTGCCCAGCCTTGCTCTGCGCCCTTAGCCGATCATCCAGTGTAGCGGAAAGCGGGGAGAGGGATTGCGGGTAAGGGGCTGTGGACAGGTCTCACCCCCCATTTTGAGGGCTTTACACCCTAGCCTTAGGCCGGGAGCGTCCCGAACATGGCTGCTTTCATTTCCCGCACGGCCCGCTCTAGGCCCACCAAAATTGCCCGACTCATGATGCTGTGGCCAATGTTGAGTTCTTCCATGCCTTCTAGACAGGCTACGGGGTAAACATTCCAGTAGGTGAGGCCATGGCCTGCGTTGACCCGAAGATCGAGGGAGAGGGCCAGTTCGCAGCCGTCTTTGAGGGCGAGTAATTCCTGGGCTTGGCCTTGGGGGGTGGCGGCTTCGGCGTAGCGACCGGTGTGGAGTTCAATGAATTGGCTCCCGACTTGGGCAGCGGCTTGGATTTGGCTGGGGTCGGGGTCTATAAAAAGGCTGACGGGAATTCCGGCGCTTTGGAGGGCTTCGACGACGTGGCCCATGCGATCGATCTGGCCTGCAACATTCAAGCCGCCCTCGGTGGTGACTTCTTCTCGCCGCTCCGGCACAAGGGTCACATAGTCGGGGCCAAGATCGAGAGCGATCGCCACCATTTCATCGGTTGCGGCCATTTCAAGGTTGAGGTGGGTTCGCACGGTTTGGCGCAGAATGCGCACGTCGCGATCTTGAATATGGCGGCGGTCTTCCCGCAGGTGTACGGTGATGCCGTCGGCTCCGGCCAGTTCCACAAGGACGGCTGCGCCAACGGGATCGGGTTCGACGGTGCGACGGGCTTGGCGCAGGGTGGCTACATGGTCAATATTGACCCCAAGGGTAAGCAAGATGGTTCTCCTGGATAGTGGACAGACGGGTTAGGTGGGGGTCTCCCCTGGGATTGCCGATTTGTAATCGGCTGTTCGATTCTCCCATTCCCAAGGGACCAAAGACAGGGCAACCCTGGGGTATTCTCTTCGGTTTGTCGATATCCTCCAGGAATCGACGCTGGAGCGTCGGGGGAGGCATTCCCACGCCGGAGCATGGGAACGAGGGATTGTCCCTACCGCATTTGTGACCCCTCTGGGATTGCCGATTTGCAATCGGCTTGTTTGAGCTTAGGTGGGGACGGGGTAGGGTGGCCCTAGGAGCAAGGCTTCGGCTTCGGCAGCGCTGAGGGGGGCTGCAAACCAGTAGCCTTGACCGTCCTCGTACCCCAGTTGTCGCAATTGCTGAAGCTGCTCCCAGCTTTCGATTCCTTCGGCGATCGCGTGCAGATCCAACTGACGGCTGAGGGTGACGATCGTCTCGATAATCTTATAGTTTTTGTGATCCTCCTGCATGGTTTGGACGAAGGAGCGATCGAGCTTGAGGTTATCTAGGGGCAGGCGGTGGAGGTAATTGAGGGAGGAGTAGCCCGTGCCGAAGTCATCCAAGCTGATCTGAATGCCCTTGGCTTTAAAGGCTTGGAAGAGATCGATCGTCCTCTCAATATCCCCAATCAGCATACTTTCGGTGATTTCTAGGGTGAGGCTACCGGCCAGATCTAGCCCCTCTGCTCGCCCTTGGGCCAAAACCGTATCCAGCAAGGGTAAAAGATTCTGCTGTTGCAGATCCTGGGCCGAAAGATTGACGCTGAGTTTGAGGGTTTGGGCTTGGGGGAAGCGTCTACGCCACTGGCGCAACTGTTGGCAGGCGGTGGCGATCGCCCAGAAGTCAATATTAGAAATAAGGCGGGTTTCTTCGGCGAGGGGAATAAAAACTCCGGGGGGCAGGAGACCGCGCTGGGGGTGTTGCCAGCGCACCAGGGTTTCAAAGGCGGTGATCTGGCCGGTGCGCAGGGAGACGATCGGCTGGTAGTACAGCACTAATTCCGAGGCTTGGGACTCTAGGGTGTGGCGCAAATCATGCTCTAAATGGAGTTGATCCACAGCCTCTTGGTGCATGACGGGGCTAAATAGCTCATAGCGGGCCTTCCCTTGGTTTTTAGCCCGATACATGGCAATATCCGCATCCCTCAGCAGTTGCCCTGCCTGTTCATAGCTCCCATCCCCCCAGACAATGCCAATACTGGGGGTGATATGGATGGCGCGATCGTCGATGATGAAGGGTTGGTGAAACCCCTCCAGAATGCTTTCGGTACAGTGCAAAACCTCGGCAATATCGGCCATTTCCTCCAGCACAATCACAAATTCATCCCCACCCCACCGGGCCACCACATCTAAGGGCTGGGTTAAGGTTTGCAGTTTGTGGGCAACGCTAATGAGGAGTTGATCGCCAACAATATGACCAAGACTGTCGTTAATGACCTTAAAGCGGTCTAAATCCAGAAATAAAACCGCAAAGTGATAGCTGGGTTGCTTTTCCTGCCGTTGGAGGGCGGTGGTGAGCCGTTCCTTGAGGAGGGTACGGTTGGGGAGATGGGTTAAGGCATCATGGAGGGCTTGGTGTTGTAGCTGTTGTTGGGTTTGGATGCGCTCCGTGACTTCCCGCGAACTGGTTTGGAGCCGGTAAATGGTGCCGGAATCGTCGTAAATGGGGCGTGTTAGGGTCTCTAGCCAGATGTAATGGCCATTTTGGTGTTGAATGCGGTAGGTAATGGATTGGGAATGGCCCTGGAGGACTTTGAGGTGAGATTCCAGGCGGACCCGATCGCGATCGTCGGGGTGAAAAAGGTCATAGGGGTTTTTGCCGAGGAGATCTTCGGGGGTATAGCCGAGAATATGCTGCACTGAGGGGCTAATGTAGAGGTAGCAGCCGTCAGGGCTATGGAGCGCGACTAAATCGCTGGTATTTTCCGCTAAAAGCCGATAGCGCTCCTCACTTTCCTGCTTTTCCTGCTTGGCCTCTTGGATCGAACTCACATCTAAAATCATTGAATCCCAGACTACAGAGCCGTTTTCACCCGCTTGGGGCTGACCGGCGGCCTGGAGCCACTTGAGTTGGCCGGAGGGGGTAATAATGCGCCATTCATAGTTCCAGGGTTGGAGCGATCGGGCTGATTCCAGAACGGACGCGAACATGGCCGGTCGATCGTCGGGATGCACCATCTCCCACAGCGCCGTAGGATCGGTCTCTACCGCCTTGGCCTCCACTTCCCACACCTTGGTACAACCGGGACTCATATACAGCATGGCATCCCGCCCGTCAGCATAGAGAACGTAGCGGAAGATAGCACCGGGAATATTGGCCGCTAGGTTCTGAAAGCGCTGCTCACTGGCCCGTAGGGCTGCTTCTGTCCGCCGTCGCTCCTCCAGTTCCTGCTGGGCTTGGGCATAGAGATTGGCTTGGTAAATGGCCACTTCCAACTGATCGACCACGGACTGCACCAGTTGCAGATCCACGTCGTGCCATGCAAAGGGGGCAACCTGGGCCATTAGCGTCAGGCATCCCCAAACCTGTTGATTGATGACAATGGGGACCAGGAGCCAGCCTCCCGGAAAGCGGCGGGCCAGGGTTTGATTGATGGCATCCTCAATTTGCGCGGTATTGGGGACTAAAACCCGTTTTAGCTGCTTAAGCTGGGCGGCAAAGGGATTATCCGCATCGGGAATTTCAAGGCCCACACTGCTGGGAGGGGGGACTTGGGTGAGGGGGTCGGGGTGGCGAGATTCGGCGCAGTGTTTCCATACGCCCCGATCGGCGTGATATCGAACAATAATACAGTCTAAAGGGGCCAGTAATTGGGAAATTTCAGCCGTTGCAGTCTCAAAAATCACGTTTAACTCTAAAGACTCGTGAATGGACTGGAATAAACGGTTTAGGAGTTGTTCCTGGCGAATTTTGCGGATGGCAAACTCCTCTAGCTTGCGGTAGCGGCTGATATCCGTCACGGTGCCCACATAGCCCGCAATCGTCCCGTTGGTGTCGTATTGGGCGACTGCTTGGCCCAAAACCCACGTTATATCCCCCTGGGTATTCTGGAGGCGATATTCCTCTTGAAAAGCCCGTTGTTCGTGGACACTTTGGCACCAGGTCTCAACAATGCGCCTGCGATCGTCGGGGTGCAACGCCTTCACCCAATCTTGCCCCAGAACTTCCTGGGGAGAAAAGCCGCTAATCTGGCTCCAGCGCCCGTTGACATAGCAGCAATTGCCCGCTGCATCGGTGTGGAAAATGCCCACGGGGGCGGCTTCGGCGAGGGAGCGGTATTGTTCCTGGCCACTGTGGGCGGCCTGTTCTAGGGTTTTGAGATCGGTAATTTCCTGGACCCACAGCAGCATCGCCTCTGGATTGGGCTGAAGCTGCACCGCAAACCAGCGCCGATCGGGGGTGGCTAGCTCATGGTGGAGGGGACGGTTCTGGGTTTGGGCTTGGTGGTAGAGGGGGATGAACGAGGGGCCAAAGAGGGTTGACAGTTCCGCCCCCCAGGGTTGCCCCAGGAGATCCGCCGCCGATCGCTGCACAAGGGTTTGGGCGGCATGGTTGACGTAGCAGTAGCAGCCCTGGCGATCTAGGACAAACAGGCTGTCCTGGAGGCCATGGAGCAGATTTGGCCAGGGAATGGGAGGATCGGGACGATTCTGGGGAGCCATAACTGGGGAGCCATTGCTGGGAGAGTCGTTGCATCGGGTCACAGGCAAGGAACAGGCAGGGAATGCCGCTCACGGTTGCACCCCCCTCGGCCAAGCTCTGGTTCCCTGCCCTCGCGCTAGGACAGGGGCTGGGGGCTAGGGCCAAGGCGAGGGGAGTCCCAATACCTTATTTGACCTTAGCCTAGCCGACCCCTTGGAGAATTTGGGCATCGGTGGAGAAGTCGATCGCTGCTTCGGGCTTGGCAGTGAGCCGGTAGTCCCGCTCGAAGGAGTCCCGCAGACCGGGCACTAGGTCAAATTGGGGAGTCCAGTTGAGGTCGCGCTTGGCTTTTTCGATCGAGGTGAAAAAGTGCTGGGGCCGGAGGGGGAAGGCTTTGCGCTTGCCAAAGTCAAAGGCTTTGGGGTCGTAGTGGATGATTTCTAGGGTTTTGGGGTCGCGACCGGTGGCTTCGGCACAGGCTTGGGCAAGGCCATCAAAACTGACAAAGCGTTCCCCAGAAATATTGTAGATTTGGCCGATCGCCGCTGAGTTCCCCACCATAGCGACCATGGCAGCGGCTAGGTCTTGGCAGTGGCCCAATTGGGTCAGGTGTTGCCCATGGCTGGGAATGGGGATGGGGCGATCGTGGACGATGCGATCGAAGAACCATGCCTCTAGGGGGTTGTAATTTTGGGGACCGTAGATGTAGACCGGGCGCACGGAGGTGAAGGGAATGCCCTGGGCGGCGAGGTAGTCTTCCGTGGCGAATTTGCCCTTGTGGCGGCTATTGGGATCGACGGGATCGCCTTCAATGTGGGGCATTTGGGCGGATTTTTGATACACCCCCGCCGAGCTGACATAGATAAACTGTTGGATCTTGCCTTTGAAGATCTCCACCAAGGGCTGGGTATCACTTAATTCTCGCCCGTTATTGTCAAAAACAACATCAAATTGCTCGTGGTCTAGTTGGGCTTTGAGTTGGGCGGCATCGGTGCGATCGCCGTGGATTTGGGTTACGCCGTCCACGGGGCTGGGGCGGTTGCCCCGATTAAACAGCACCACGTCATGGCCCTGACGAACTAGGGCGCGGGTGAGGTAGACCCCAATAAAGCGGGTGCCCCCCATCACTAGAATTCTCATAATGTTTTACCTTTGGCTAACTGCGATCGGGAATGACGGTCAAAAACTAACGTCTCATTGTCTTGTCTTAACGCTACCGCTTCAAGGGTGATCTTCTGTCGTGTTTCGATCGAATTCCGGTCGGGGCAAACCCCCCGTGGTTGCCCTGGTTTTTAACGGGTCGGGGCAAGCCCCCCATGGTTGCCCTGGTTTTTGCTGGTCGGGGCAAACCCCCCGTGGTTGCCCTGGTTTTTGCTGGTCGGGGCAAACCCCCCGTGGTTGCCCTGGTTTGCCGGTAAGTTGCCCTGGTTTGCCGGTAAGTTGCCCTGGTTTGCCGGTAAGAGGGTCGGCACGGGGGCGCGACCCCTACAAGCGCTGTCAGGCTTTGATGCGTTACGCTGTCACTTTTCTTGAATGCCGCTAGGCTATAGACACCCTACAGTGACTAGTCCAGCAGGGCGGAAACTCCCATCCCCTTTCCAGTGCGGGCATCTTGCCCGCGTCGTGAGCGAGACGCTCACACTGATGGGTGCAAAACCTATGCCTTGGTCTACTAGGATGCAGTATCTATCCTCCCGTCAGGAGCGCAAGCCTATGAGTCCCGCTACAACACCCCTTTTGCCCGACACCTGGGTGGGCGCTTCCTGGGATGACTATCTGCAAACGGTTAGTCAGCCCGCATTGGCCAAGGCTAAGGGCTACTACCACAAAGGTTTAATGAGGGTTGAAATGCTACCAGTGGGCCATGATCATGCGGCGGACAACGCCATGGTGGATTTTGCGGTGCGCTTGTTTTGTATGGTGCGGGGCATTGCGGTGAAGGGTTTGGTGAACTGTAGTTATCGCAAGGTCAGCCTCCAGGAGTGTCAGCCGGATTTGTCGTATTACCTCCGGCAGCAGGCCCAAGCGATTCCCTGGGGAACTGCCGTGGTGGACTTAAGGCGTTTTGCAGCACCGGATTTGGCGATCGAGATAGCAGTCTCCTCCATTGTGGAAGACCAGAGCATCAAGCGATCGCTCTATGAGGAACTGAAAATTCGAGAATATTGGGTGGTGGATGTGCAGGCGGTGCAGGTGGTGGCCTATGGGATCTCCGATCGAGGGAGTTCGACCCTCAGCACCTCAGAGGTTCTACCGGGTTTGGATCTGGCGATCGTGACCGAAGCGCTGCGGCGCAGTCGCCAACAGGATCAAACCGAGGTGGGCACTTGGCTGCTGTCGCAGTTTCAGGCGGCGGGGTAAGGGGTTGCCTGGGCTGAAGACGTTGGTAGGCGCTGGAAAAAGGCCGGACTCTTGTAAACTTATGTTAAAGATTTTAAGATTCCGAACTTTTCCCTATCCCATTCCGTTTACTCACTCTGCCCATGCGTCTCACCCTCAGCAATGTTGCCGTCAGTGTTGGTTCTGTTTTAGTGGTTGTCGGATTTTGGGCCTATGCCTCCGGGAATGCCACCCTGAACTTGGCAGGCTTTTTCTATGGCTTTCCAGTTCTGCTGATTGGGATTGCGCTCAAAGCCGTTGAACTCAAGCCCGTTCCCTTTACCCAGCCCACCTCCCCCGAAGTCCTGGCTCTGCGGGAAAAACAGGCTACCCCAACCCAAACCCAAGTGCGCAAGGACATTAGCCGCAACCGCTATGGCCAGTATGTCCACCTGGAACCGGCCCTTAAAGCCCTGAAATTGTTCTTGAGCAACGAAGAACACCCTGATTTGGAGGGAATGCGGGAAGAGAGCCGTGATGGAGCCTATACCTTGGTGCTGGAGTTTTCCTCTCCTGCGATTCCCTTCAGTAAGTGGCAGGAAAAGGAAGAGAAAATGACTCGCTTTTTTGGACCAAATATTGCCATTGCCTTAGCCCAGCCCAAGGCCGATCGGGTTGAACTGGCTTTGATTGCGGTGCCTGGGGAGGCTGAGAAGTCCTAGGGGATGCCCGGTGGGGTCTGGGGTCTTGGGGGTGGGGGCTGGATTGGCAAAGGCTTGCCACTGGCGTGGGCTTGGCTACAGGGCATCGTGGCCCTCTTCTTGGGTGCGAATCCGCACGGTCTGATCAATGGGGGAGACAAAAATTTTGCCATCGCCAATGACCCCGGTTTGGGCTGCGGTCACGATCGTGTTAATGGTGTAATGGGTTTGATCTGTGGTGACGACTACTTCTAGACGCACTTTGGGGTGAAACTCAACGGCGTGCTTGGCTCCTCGGTAGGATGCAGTGTGGCCGCGCTGCCGCCCGTAGCCCTGGACATCAATGGCGGTCATGCCCACAATCCCGCTTTTAATCAAAGCAGTTTGGACATCTTTGAGCTTATCGAGACGGATTACGGCTGTAATCTTATTCATGGCCTAAATTTAACTCGCGCAAAATCTGTATCTTAAGATACTGTAACGGTCTCGATCGCCCCAGGACGTTAAGCTTTCGTAATCTTCCAGATGGCAAGGATCTTGGGTTGCTCTGGTGCGGCTTGGGTTGGGGTCAGAATCATAGTGGCGATCGCGCCCGT